>CALIJJ010000051.1 GCA_938017515.1 uncultured Pseudanabaenaceae cyanobacterium | reverse complement strand
CCTAGCGATGAGGATACAAAGTCAAAAACTGAAAAATTCCCTGGTCAGTACGCTCTATCCATATTGTAACCACACCCAAATCCACACCGTTCAAGCCATACAGCGTCCCAACCACGCGATACCGCCTCCCGTATTGGTCTGTACCCTCTTCAACCGCATCATTCTCAGCAATAATCCTGCGAATCGCCAGCTCCAACTCCTCAACCGTCTCAAGGCCGTAACCCGCTTGAGCCAAAAACTTCGACTTATCATCCCGCTCACGCCAAATCAACAAATACTGATCCAGCTTGGCTTGGGGAATGATGGCATTTGGGGGAATTCTCATGCTTGTTCAACAGCAGGAGCCTTCATTCAGTGCACTAAGTTGCCATAGCAAATACCTGATTTGCAGTCAACATCAGCTCCGGGAAAACCTTCGAGACCAAACGCTCATCGTCGCGAAACTGCCGCAGTTGATAAATTTCATTGTCCAGATTACAAATCGTAATCACCGGACGCTTCGGCTTACCAATAAAAAACGTCCCGCCCACCCCCCTGTAATCCGCAATCCAATACTCCTCAATCCCCATATCCTGATACGCCTCCAGCTTCAGCGCATAGTCATCATGCCAATTGCTGCTCACCACCTCCACAATCAACCGGATTGATTGCCCCTGGGTAAGCGTAGAAGACTTATCCCAGCGCGGTTCCGTGGCAACCTGAGCCTCATCCAAAACGATCACATCCGGCTCATAGCCCGACGCCTCATTCACCGGCTTGACAATGCATTCACGCGGTATAAACCAGGACCGTCCCTCTCGCATAATCTCAAAGTTGAACTGCGCCGCCAACTTTCCTGCCAGCTTGGAATGGGGACCCGTCGGCTTCGGCATCTCAACCAGCTCTCCATGGTGCAGTTCGTAGCGCTGTTCCCTGTTCTGGGGATACCACTCGATGAACTCATCGAAGGTCATGGTTTTGCGTTCAAGGACAGGAACCATTAAGAGCCTCCGCTCGACCGAACTAAACGCCGACGTTCCTTCTTATCATAGAGAGCAAACCCGTCAGCGCCCAATCAGCAAAACTTCCACCGTGGTTGCATCTCCCCAAGACGCCTCAGCCCAATCCACCTCCGCAAGCCCCACCGATTCGCTTGAGCCCGCTGCTCCCATCAGCGCCTCAGACGATCGCACCCCCCTGCTGCAACGTCCAGACGACCTAGAAGAACGGCTCAAAGGCATCCCCCCCGTGCCCGGTTGCTACTTCATGCGCGATCGCGACAACACCATCCTCTACATCGGCAAGTCCAAGAAACTGCGCTCCCGCGTCCGCTCCTATTTCCGCGAAAGCCGTCAGCTCGCGCCCAAAATCGAGCTAATGGTGCGCCAGGTCTGCGACATCGAATTCATCGTCACCGACACCGAAGCCGAAGCCCTCGCCCTGGAAGCCAACCTAATCAAGCGTCACCAGCCCCACTTCAACACGCTGCTCAAGGACGACAAAAAATATCCTTACCTCTGCATTACCTGGTCCGAAGACTACCCCCGCCTGTTCATCACCCGCAAGCGCCGCAAAAACAACGCCAAGGATCGCTACTATGGCCCCTACGTCGATACCGGCAACCTGCGCAGCACGCTCAACATGGTCAAGCGGACGTTCCCGCTGCGCCAGCGTCGCAAGCCGCTGTTCAAAGACCGCCCCTGCCTGAATTACGATATTGGTCGCTGTCCAGGGGTGTGCCAAAAAATGATTTCCCCCGAGGACTACAAAAAGACCGTCAAGAAAATTGCCATGGTGTTCCAGGGGCAAACAGCGGAACTTGTGGAGACGCTGACGGGGCAGATGGAGAAAGCGGCGGAGAATCTTAACTTTGAGCTGGCGGCGGAATTGCGCGATCGCATCCGAGGGCTGGATAGCCTCGGGGCCGACCAAAAAGTGGCCCTGCCCGATGACACGGTGTCTCGGGATGCGATCGCCCTCGCCGCCGATGAAAACCACGCCTGCGTCCAGCTCTTCCAAGTTCGGGCCGGTCGCCTCGTGGGTCGTCTGGCCTTCCTCGCCGATGCCCAATCTGGCACCCCGGGCCAAATTCTTCAGCGTGTCCTCGAAGCCCACTATGTCACGGTGGACCCGGTGGAGATTCCGTCAGAAATCTTGGTGCAGCACGAACTGCCCGAAGGCGAACTGCTGGAAGCAGCCCTGAAGGAACGGCGGGGGCGTAAAACGACGATCACGCTGCCCCAACGTCAGGTCAAGGCGGGTCTTGTGGAGATGGTGGAGCGCAACGCCGAGTATGAGTTGGCCCGCACCCAACGTGCTGCCGATCGCAATCTCCAAGCGGTTCAGGATCTGGCTGAAGTTCTCGACTTGCCAGAGCAACCACGACGCATCGAAGGCTACGATATTTCCCACATTCAGGGGTCCAATGCCGTCGCATCCCAGGTGGTCTTCATCGACGGCATGCCCGCCAAGCAACATTACCGCCGCTACAAAATTCGTAACCCCGAGATCAAGGTGGGTCACTCCGATGACTTCGCCAGCATGGCCGAAGTGATTGGCCGTCGCTTCCGGCGTCACGCCAAGGCCAAGGCCGAAGGTGCGGTCCTCAAAACCAGTGAAACCCGCGCTTCCAGCCTACTCAGTCCCGGTGACCTTGCGGACTGGCCTGATGTGGTGATGATTGACGGTGGCAAAGGACAGCTCTCGGCGGTGGTCGCTGTCCTACAAGACATGAACTTACTTGAAGATATTCATGTTGTTAGTTTGGCCAAAAAGCGAGAGGAGATTTTTCTTCCTGGAGAGTCTGATCCGCTGGAAACGGAAAAAGATCAGCCCGGCGTTCAGTTGTTGCGACGACTGCGGGACGAGGCGCACCGATTTGCGGTGAGTTTCCATCGACAGAAACGGACTGAAACCATGCGGCGATCGCGCCTCGATGACATCCCTGGCCTGGGTCACCAACGCCAAAAAGAGTTGCTGGGCCACTTTCGTTCCATTGATTACATTCGCATGGCCGATCCTGAAAAACTTCAGGAAGTCCCTGGGGTTGGCCCGCACCTGGCGCAGCAAATCTATGACTACTTTCACCCCAATGCAGCCAGCGATCTTCCAGCCAGCGATCCCCCAGACAACGCCTCCCAGGGGGATACCACAGCTCGTTCGTCTCACGTTGAAACGTTGCCAGAGCAATCTTGATTCAGGCAATGCATTAAAATACTTCCTATTCGGGAAAGGTATCGGACGGCGAGAGAGTTTACACCCTAAATTCCTCTTCTGGTTTTTCTAGCCTTAGTTCTCGGACATGGTGTCCTTTGGGTTTGATTCTTGCTTGCATCGGAATCTCAACAAATCCTCTGGGCGAATCAGGTGCATCCCATACTCAGCTCATAACTCAGGGAATGCTCAGCGGGGCATAAATCATGGTGTTGGACTTAGACGTTGCTTGGCTCGTGGGTTGCTCGGGCTTGGTGTTTCTTATGCAGCCCGGTTTCATGTGTTTGGAGTCGGGGCTGACGCGCTCAAAAAACAACATCAATGTCGCCGTCAAAAATTTAACGGACTTTGCCCTGTCTGTGATGGTGTTCTGGCTGTTTGGCTACAGCCTCATGTTTGGCCAAACCCTGTGGGGCTGGATCGGCGGCGGTGAATTCATTCCAGAATTGGCAGACTCTGCCAGGTTAGCCGCGTTTTTTCTGTTTCAGGCCATGTTTTGTGGGACGGCGACGACGATTGTCTCCGGTGCCGTCTCCGAACGGATGCGCTACAAGCTTTATCTGTTTGTCTGTTTGATCATTTCAGGTCTGATCTATCCGGTCTTTGGCCATTGGGCTTGGAACGGCATTGAGGCAAATCTGGCCGGGGGATGGTTACGAGCACTGGGATTCGTTGACTTTGCGGGCTCCACTGTTGTCCATAGTATTGGTGCTTGGGTGGCTCTAGCAGCCCTGTTGGTGGTGGGTCCACGTCGAGGGCGATTTTCCCGAGACGGCAGTTTTGACCAGCAGATTAATCGCTCTAACCTACCGTTCTCTGTCCTGGGGGCTATGCTGCTGTGGTTGGGCTGGTTGGGGTTCAACGGTGGCAGCACCCTGGCGTTTACCGATCAAATCCCTCGCATTATTGTTCAAACCATCATTGCAGGGGTAACGGGTCTCTTGTCTGCGACGGCCCTGGGCTGGCACCGTCGCAAGCTGCCTGAAGTGGAGACCATCATTAACGGCTCTTTGGCGGGGCTCGTCTCGATTACTGCGGGGTGCAATGCATTTTCAACTGGCCATGCTGTACTGGTTGGAGCCATCGGTGGGCTGGTGATGATGCTGGCGACGGATCTGATGGAGCATTTCCACATTGATGATGGTGTGGATGCGGTGGCTGTCCATGGTTTTTGTGGCGCCTGGGGCACCCTTGCCGTGGCCTTATTTGGCGATTTAGAAGCGATTGGGACGGGATTATCCCGCTACCAGCAGCTTGAGGTTCAGCTGCTAGGCGTTGGGGTGGCCTTTGTTTGGGCGTTTGGCCTTAGCTATCTGATTTTTAAGGGGATGAACCGATGGTCCCGACTGCGCGTGTCGGTAGAGGAAGAGGAACTGGGCCTGAATGTGTCGGAACACGGTGCAAAAACCGAATTTTATGAACTGTTTCGCGTGATGGATGTTCAGGCAACTGAACAGGATTACAGCCTGCGCGTTCCGATTACGCCCTACACCGTTGTGGGAAAAATTGCCCATCGCTATAACCAGGTGATGGATACGGTGGAGTCCTATGCCAATCAGCTGCACGATTTTAATGCTCAGCTTGAGAACAAGGTTGCCCAACGCACGGCGGAGCTGGCCGAAGCCAATGATGAATTAGTCAGACTCTCACGGGTTAAAGACCGATTTCTGGCCAATACGTCCCATGAGTTGCGCACGCCGCTCCACGGCATTGTGGGGTTGGCGGAGGCCATGCTGGATGGTGCAACAGGAGAGGTGCCTGCGGAGCAGCGGCAGAATTTAATCATGATTGCCCAAAGTGGTCGGCGTCTGACCAATTTGGTCAACGATATTTTGGATTCTTCCCAGCTTCAGCGAAACAAGATTCGTCTCGATTTTGCCGCCTTGAATCTGCGCAGCGTGGTGGACTTAATCCTCACAATGAGCGAGGTCACGATCGGAAAAAAGGAGGTGGCATTGCTGAACGCAGTGCCACCCGCGATGGACGTTTGGGCCGATGTGAATCGTCTGCAACAGATTCTCTACAACTTGATTGGCAACGGCATTAAGTTCACCCTGTCCGGCCATGTCAAAGTTTCGGCGGTGCAACAGGGAGATGGGACGGTTGCGGTGGCGATCGCTGACACCGGCATTGGCATCCCGGCGGATCAGTTTGGGCAAATTTTTGAGTCTTTCGAACAGGCTGATGGCTCAGCATCCCGCAGTTATGGGGGGACAGGCCTAGGTCTTTCGGTAACCCAGCAGTTGGTCAAGCTACATGGCGGACAGATTAGCGTGACCTCTGAGCTTGAGCAGGGGTCCACTTTTACGTTTACGCTATGGGCCTCTGACGCCATCGGACGTCCAGGGGTAGCCTCCCCTCACGAGGCGGGGGCTGAAGCGACTGTGTTTAGCGCTGATTCACCCGTGGAGGCGGTTGCTTCCACACCATTGTCCTTGGATGCTTCCTCTGCTAAACAGCGGGCTCCAATGGCCCAGCGATTTCATCCTCAACGTTTGCCGAATTTGTTGTCTGCGGCGCCTCAGCAACCTGTGTTGCCCGCAGGGCAATCGGAAGAGGAACTGGATAGGCAGCGGGATGAAGGGTCGGGAGAGCCAGATGCTGAACGACATTCAGAACAATCCCAGTCGCGCCGTTTTAAGGTGTTGATTGTTGATGATGAACCCGTCAACTTACAGGTGTTGGTCAATCAACTCAAGCTAGAGAACTATTCCATCACCCAGGCATCCAGCGGGGTTGAAGCCCTAGACAAAATGGAACAGGGCTTAAAGCCCGATCTGATTTTGTTGGATGTGATGATGCCGGAAATGACGGGATATGAGGTCTGTCAGCGGCTGCGAGAACGCTTTCCGGCGAATGAGCTGCCGATTTTAATGCTAACGGCGAAGTCCCAAATCGCTGACATTGTTGAAGGCTTAGAGGAAGGTGCCAACGACTATCTCAGTAAGCCGATTCGGAAACAGGAATTACTGGCACGCATGCGTACCCACCTGTACTTGTCCAATCTGAATGTGGCCTACAGCCGGTTTGTGCCCCGGGAATTTTTGCGGCTGCTGGATAAGGAGAGCATTTTGGATGTGCAGCCTGGGGACCAGGTGTTGCAGGAAATGTCTATTTTGTTTTCGGACATTCGCGATTTCACCTCCCTGAGTGAACGCATGACGCCGCAGGATAATTTCCGCTTTATCAATCGCTATCTCTCCCATATGGAACCGGCGATTACGGAGAATCAGGGGTTTATCGACAAGTATATTGGCGATGCCATTATGGCTCTATTTGGGGGGAGTGCCGATGATGCGGTGCGGGCGGCGATCGCAATGCTCCAACGGCTAACGGCGTACAACAAAGAGCGGGTGAGCAAAGATCGGGAATCCCTGCGCATCGGCATTGGCATCAATACTGGCAACCTTATGCTGGGGACCGTTGGGGGCACCAATCGCATTGACAGCACTGTCATCGGTGATGTCGTGAACATCGCCTCTCGCCTAGAGGGGCTGACGAAGGTCTATCAGGTCCCACTGCTCATTAGTGAGTTCACGCTGGGCCGCCTTGAACGGACGGACAACTATTATTTGCGTCTGGTGGATCGAGTCCAGGTGAAGGGGCGGACGGAATGGGTTTCGGTCTATGAAGTCTTTGATGCCGATCCCCAGGAGTTACGTGAGCAGAAGGCCCGCATGAAGCCTCATTTGGAGACGGCGATCGCCTTCTACCAGCGCCAGGACTATGCGGCGGCCCAGGAGGAATTTGAAGCTTACTTGGCCCTGATGCCCGGCGATCCCGTTGCTCAGATCTACGCTGCTCGCTGTCGCGAACAAGCCCAGAAACAGTAATAATCCCCTGGCGATTTAAACCAGAGGATTATGGCGGCATCCGTCCCTCATCGGGACGGATTTTGGCTGGTTCCCCCATAGAAACAGTGCTCGACTAGAAATACTGCTCTACGAGGGGGCAAGCGCGGACTTAGAACTTGAACACGGTCAGCAGGGAGCCGACCCAAGCATCATCGTTGTCATCGCTGCCGTTGGGATTGGACAGGTAGAGAACCTGGGGCTTGACGGTGATGTTGTCGCTCACCTTAAAGCCATAGGCAGCCTGAATCATGAAGGGCGTGTCGTCGTCTTCATTGGCGTCGCTGTCGGTGACGTAGGGAGGTGCACCGAAGGAGAGCGTACCGAAGTTACCCTCACGGAAGAGGTCGGGGAAGCCGAGTAGGACTGCCCAGGTGAAGATGTCTGCTTCGCCACCGCCCTCAATCTGCTCCACATCGGACCAGCCAGCCCAGCCAGAGACATTGATCTTGGGGCTGAGCCGGTAGGAGGCATTGAGACCATAGTTATTCGTGGTCGTTGCGCTGGTGCCTTGGGCATTGCCAAAGGGACGTCGGGCATTGAGGGTACCGCGATCGACACCGGTCACCACAGCGCCGTCGGGGGAGTAGTTGCGGCTGTAGGTACCCGCGATCGTCAGCTTATTGCCGGGGGTAAAGGTGAGCTGACCAAAGGCGACATTGGATGCACCGGTTAGGCCACTATCGTCTCCGGCATTGTCGGCACTGTCAGGGCCACCGAAGGAGTTGGCGAGGTAAGCCGCAGCAACGTTGACAGAGCCACTCAGCTGGTAGTTGAAACCAGCACCAGCACCGGTTCCGAAGGGACGCTTGTAGGAAACCGGGTTGAACTTGTAGAAGTCAGAGAAGGTGTAACCCTTGCTGAGGTTCGCCTGGGTGGGGACAATCACGTCAGGCTCCAGACCTCGGCTACCCACGAAGACCTTAGCCTTGCCGACGGGGAACTTGTACCAAAGCTCGTTCAGGATGACATTATTGCCATTGCCGGGATAGGCCTCAAACAGAGCAGGCACCGCGCCGCTCTCAAAGCGAGTCGCGTAGGGCTGCTTGCCACCAAACTGGAGGCGAGTGCGCAGCAAATCCTTGCCGCTGAAGCTGGTGTTGAGGGCGAGGCGAACGCGAGTACCGAAGGTAACTTCATCTTCTGCATCGTCATCGGCGCCAACGCCGGACTCACCGGCAAAGGTGGTGCCCAAGTCCATCCAAGCCACACCTTTCAGTTTGGTGGTGGTGGAGAACTGGTTGGCTTCCAACTCAGCGGTGCGAGCTTCCAGTGCATCCACGCGGCCACGCAGGGTTGCCAGCTCAGCTTGGAATTCCTCTTGCAGGCGCTGCAGAACAGCCAGGTCTTCCTGGGTGACCAGATCAGCGGTCGCGGAAGCAATCAGCTCGTTAACACGGTCGAGACAAGCATTCAAACCAGCGGCGAACTCATAGCGAGTCATCGCGCGGTTGCCGCGATAAGTACCGTCGGGATAACCCGCAATACAGCCGTAGCGCTCAACCAGAGACTGGAGTGCCTGGAATGCCCAGTCGGTGGGGCGCACGTCCCGCAGTTGGGAGACGGAGGTTACTTGATCGATGGAGGCATCAAGATTGGACGGGTCTGCGCTCAAGAAGTTGGTATCGCCTTCTGCGGCATAGGAGCCGACCTGCTCCATCACGTCGGAGACATCCTGAGCAGATGCCTGCTGGGCAGAAAGAACGAGCCCTAGCGCTGCTGGTGCAGCGAGTAGGGACACCAAGAATGGTTTCATCATTGTCAATTTTCCTCACACAACCAGATCACGCCAAGCACTATTGGACGTGAGGTAGATCGATGCTGATCTACTGGATAAAGAATAATGGATTAAGCCAAAATTAATGAAGGGTTAAGACACGCTTTGCGTAGATTGCATGGGCTGTGCGCAGAGATGGAATGGAGTAGCGTCGTCGATGGATAAAGAATGAGGTACCCATGACTAAGCCGTTTGGGTGGGTCAATGCTGGGATTGGCAAATGCTTGAAATGCAGGAAGAGAGGACCGTGATTCAAAGCCCGCAGGCGATTGTCACGTTGCGCGTGCCCAGGAGGCTGATGACATCGCTGGTTGTCGGCGTTGTTTGGGTGTTGTTCTTCCTGTTCTGCTTCGGGACTGTTCAGTCTGCTTGGGCTTCGGATGTAAATGTCGTGGGGGTGGATACAGCAGAGTTGGATGCCGTCGGTGTGGAATGGCTGAGCCATTCTCCCCATCAATCCGCGGTGCTTTCACCAGAAGTGGCGGCCGATTATGTGCAGCGTGTGATTGCAGCCGATCGCCTTGCCTATGCGCAATCCGTTGTGGCTCGTGCTCGTTTCCTGGAGCGATCGCCCCAAGCAGGCGGTGTTTTGGATGCTCCCGTTCAGCAGGATTGGGCGCGTCAGGATGGCTTGCCCCTACCCTGTCATCTCCTGCGTCTCGGTCGCGATTTGGCATTGGAGGAGGG
>CALIJJ010000050.1 GCA_938017515.1 uncultured Pseudanabaenaceae cyanobacterium | reverse complement strand
CCTCGGGGCAACGCTCCACATTCGCGCCGTTGCCGTCAAACCCGGCAAACCCCTCACCGTCGCCACCATTCCCAGGCCCGGTGCCCAAGATTTGCTGTACTTCGGCCTGCCTGGGAATCCTGTGTCAGCACTGGTTAGCTTCTGGCGCTTTGTTCAACCGGCCCTGCGGCGCTTGGCCGGAGCCACGAACTGGCAGCCGCAATTCGTCACCGCCACCACCCAACAGCCCCTCAAGGCTGGGGGGAAGCGGGAAACCTATCTTTGGGGGAATTTGAGCTGGGGAAAGGATGGCGGGAGATTTACAATCGCAGGCGGCAGCCACAGCTCAGGCAACCTGGTTAACCTCGCCCAAACCAATGCCCTCGCCAAACTCCCTGTAGGCACCCAAAAGATTGAAGCCGGAAGTCTCGTTGAGGTACTGATGTTGAGCTGAGCGGTGATTAGGCCAACAGGTTCCTGTTAAAACCAGTGCTCATGGCCCAACGCTCACGGTCCAACGGCTTATAAACCAATTCTCATGGCCCAGCGCCTATCACCAAAGCCCGCCCCGACGGCCATTGGGAAACACGGTGCTCCAATTGAGCTTCGCCAGGGAGAGTTGCTCATCGGTAACTTTGGCTCCCCGCAAATTCGCACCAGAAAGATTCGCCCCGCGCAAATTGGCATTGCTCAGGTAGGCATTGGACAAATCCGCGCCGCGCAGGTCTGCTTCCTGAAGATTGGCGTGGCTCATGTAAGCCTTGATCAGCCGAGCCCCCTTCAGCTTGGCTTGGTTCAACCCTGCATGGCCAAAGTCTGTATTGGACAGTTCAGCATTCTGTAGATTCGCGCCGCCCAAATTGGTTTCGTGGAAGTTAGCTCCTGTCAGCACCAAACGCTGGAGATTAACCGAGCGAAAATCGTACATCGTGAAATCGCGATCGCCCCGGTCATAGCGCTTTTGCAGCTCCATGGGATGGAGCCGCTGTTTCATGCGATTGGTATTGGCTTGGCTTCTTGTATTCTGGCGTCCTGTATTCTGGCGTCCATTAGAGGTCACGCCGCCGCGCGATCGCAAATTGCTGGTTGAGTTGCCGCCAGAGGTCAATCGTCCATTGGAATTGAGCTGGGTATGGGCCGGGCGACCACCGGTTCGTCGCTGCTGCCCCGCCTGCTTGCGAGCACGAATCGCCTGGGCCATACGAGCAGAGGGAGAGACCGAAGGCGTATAGTCCGCGGCAGGTGGCTCATTGTGAACCGGCTGGGACATCATGCCGCCCACCAAGCTATCCATATAGGGCTCCAGACTGAGGGCCTGCAGGACCTCTTGGGGAGACTGATAGCGATGCTTGACGGACACTTCCAGCATTTTGCGCAGCACATCAGACAGATGATCGCTGATGGTCACATGCTGCTGCCACATAATTTCACCCGTGGCAGGGTTGTAGTTCAAATCCTTGGGGGATTTTCCCGTCAGCAGGTAGAGACCCGTCACCCCCACAGCATAAATATCGCTGCTGTAAACCGGCCGCATCGCCATCTGTTCTGGCGGTGCGTAGCCCGGTGTACCAATGGCGTAGGACGTTAGGGCTGTCTGTTCCGATGCAGACGTGGCAACCGGATTGACCTTGTCCTTCACTGCACCAAAGTCAATCATCACCAGCTTCTTATCCTGGCTACGACGAATGATATTGGCGGGCTTAATATCGCGGTGAATCACCTGCTGACCATGGATGTACTCCAGCATGGGCAGCAGCTCGCTCAAAACCTGGCGAACACCGGCCTCTGTGAACGGCCCAGACTTCTTCACTTCCTGATGAAGTGTGTACCCCTTAATGAATTCTTGGACGAGATAAAACTCTGTTGCTTCTTCGAAGTAATCCATCAGCGTGGGGATCTGAGGATGACTGCCAATTTTGCCGAGGGTTGCGGCCTCACGCTGAAAAAGGTCCCGCGCCATCCGCAGCACATTCGGAGCGGTAGACGTGGGACGCAACTGCTTAATCACGCAGTAGGGCTGACCGGGCAAGTTCTGGTTTTTGGCCAAAAAAGTCGCACCAAAGCCCCCCTGACCCAAGCTACGAACAATTTCATAGCGATCGTTCAAGAGCAGGCTGAAACCACAGCTCTCACAGGTCTTGGCGCCAGGCTGATTCTCTGGCTTTTTACATTCAGGATTGACGCAGTGGGCCATGCAACCGTTCACTCGCCGCAAGGGGTGTTCTCTCTGGGGCCAGCATTCACCTAGGAGAGTGACGAAGGGCACTCTCAGGGATCCGTCGGCCTTGCCCAAATCCATTGGCCCAAATCCGAAGGCTCACGATCGAGTTCGATGGCTTTAAGACAGTGGGCAGACAGCGGCAAAATGCTGACAAGCTATGCCTATTCTTCCCTTAGAAGCGACAAACTATACCGTAGTCTAGATGACGCTTTTGGGTTCGGTGGCAGATACACAGTTTACTTCGTCTGTTTGCCCAGCCGCCAGGGAGGAATCATTTTTTCTGCATAGTCGAATAATTGCTGATCCCGTCGTTTCCCGGTTGCGGCTGCTTTGCGATAGTAGAATAAACGGGCTCTAGAGATAGACCGATTCGTTTACTCTCGCCCGATTCAGCATTCTAGATCCCATGCACATTTCTCTAAACTGGCTGCAACAACTTGTTGACAGCAACCTTCCCGCCGAAGACCTTGCCCACTTGCTCACCATGGCTGGGTTTGAGGTGGAAGACATTGAGGATCGCCGGACCTGGGCAGACGGGGTCGTGGTGGGTAAGGTAACCCAGCGCGAAAAGCATCCAGACGCTGACAAGCTGAGCGTTTGTACCGTGGATGTTGGCGGGGAGAAACCGCTCAATATTGTTTGTGGTGCAGCCAACGTGCGGGCAGAGGCCCTGGTGCCTGTGGCAACGATCGGTACCTACCTGCCTCAGATCGACTTGAAATTGAAGCCGAGCAAACTGCGTGGCGTGCCTTCGGAAGGCATGATTTGCTCGCTGACGGAGTTAGGCCTAGAGAAAGATTCCGAGGGCATCCACATCTTCGAGCAGCAGGTTGCACCCGGTACCGATGTGCGGCCTTTGCTCGGTCTTGAGGATGTGATTTTAGACCTCAGTTCTACGGCAAACCGAGCCGATGCCCTCAGCATGGTCGGTATTGCACGGGAGGTACGCGCCCTGACCAGCGGAACGCTGACATTGCCCGAAATTGCACAACAGGATTACGTAGAAGAGACCCATCAGCTCAACCTTGAGATTACGGAAGCGGATGCTTGTCCCACCTACACTGGCACTTTGATTGAAGGGGTTAAGGTGGGGCCCTCGCCGGATTGGCTGCAACAACGCCTCCAGGCGGCAGGAACCAGGCCCATTAACAACGTCGTGGACATCACGAACTACGTACTGCTGGAGTGGGGCCAACCGCTGCATGCATTCGATGCGGACAAACTGAAGCAGGTTACTGGCAAATCAGGACTCACCCTAGGTGTGCGGTTGGCGCAGAAAGGAGAAACGCTCACCACACTGGACAGCACAGAGCGCAAGCTTCAGGAACAGACCCTCCTGATTACGGCCCACGATAAGCCGGTCGCCTTGGCCGGCGTGATGGGGGGAGAAGAGACAGAGGTCGGGGGCGAAACGGTCAACCTGATGCTGGAGGCCGCTTGGTTTGAACCGGTGGCTGTGCGCCGTTCCGCCCGAACCCAGGGCCTGCGCACAGAGGCGTCAACCCGCTATGAACGAGGCGTCAACCAGGCAGAATTGGCCCTGGCCTGTCAGCGAGCTATCGATCTGATTTTGGAGCTGGCAGGCGGCAAGGTGGTTTGCCAATCCACAGCGGAAGCGAAGCCCGATCGCCCATGGAGCAACACCATCGACCTGCGGCTCGATCGCCTCAACCGTTTCCTAGGCCCCGTCAAAGTGGAAGGCAGCGAGGAAACCACAACATTGACAGCTGAACAGGTGGAGACCATTCTCACAGCACTGGGCTGCGAGCTATCCTCCCTATCCAAGGAAAACAGTTGGACCGTCACGGCCCCTCCCTACCGCTACCGTGACCTGGAGCGGGAAATCGATTTGGTCGAAGAAGTGGCTCGGCTCCATGGCTATGACAACTTCCTCGACACCTTGCCCAAGGCATCCGGTTTAGGCAAACTCTCAACCGAACAAAAGGTGCTACGCCGTTTGCGGGAAAGCTTCCGAGGCGCAGGTCTGACAGAAGTGATTCACTATTCCCTCGGCAAGCCAGAGGATGAGAATCAGATTAAGCTGTCTAATCCCCTATTAGCTGAATATTCTGCCCTCCGCACGGAAATGCTCAAGGGCCTGATTGACGCCTTCCAATACAACTTGGAACAGGGCAATGGACCTCTGTGGGGATTTGAGACCGGGCGAGTGTTTTGGACCGAAGGCGATGCGTTAAAGGAAGGCGATCGCCTCGCTGGTATCCTCGGAGGCGACCCCAACGAGGGCACCTGGACCCGCAGCGGCAAAGCCCAAGCCACCACCTGGTACGAAGCCAAGGGCGTGCTGGAACGAATCTTTGGGCGTCTGGGCCTGGATATCGGCTGGAAGGCAGATTCATCGAATCCGCTGCTCCACCCCGGTCGTACCGCAGCATTGATCCTACGGGGGCGGCCCTTTGGTGCATTTGGCCAACTCCATCCCGAGGTCTGCCGCGATCGCGATCTTCCCCAGGAAGTCTATGCCTTCGACATGGACCTCACCGCCCTCACGGTTGCCTTAGATGACAACGGAGGTCGAAAAGTGGCCAAACTCAAGCCCTTCTCGACCTTCCCCGCCGCCGATCGCGACCTGGCATTCTTCGTCAACACCGACGTGGCTGTGGGCGACCTGACTCGACTGATGCAAAAAACCGGCGGCAAGCTGCTGGAGACCGTCGAACTGTTCGACGAATATCGTGGCAAGAATGTCCCAGAGGGGCAGCGCAGCCTAGCCTTCCGTCTGGTCTATCGCGTGGGCGATCGCACCCTGACGGACAAGGACATCGACCCGCTTCAGCAGAAGATCCGCGACAAGCTGGTAAAGCAATACAAAGTCGAGCTGCGCAGCTAGACCCTAGCCCAACCCCTTCAAGACCCAGATGCAACGGCCAAGGAGAAGCGCGCTTCTCCTTGGCCGTTTGCTGAGGCTAGATACGCTCCAAAAATGCCGCTGATTCGACATGAGCCGTTTGGGGAAAGAAATCAGCGGGCTGGACCTGAACCAGACGATAGCGATCGCCCTCGCACAGCAGCTTCAAATCCCGAGCCAAGGTAGCGGGTTTGCAGCTCACGTAGACAATCTTCTGGGGCTGCTGCTGGCGCAGGGTTTCGATCACCTGGCGATCGCATCCCTTTCGAGGTGGGTCCAGAAAAACCACATCGGCATGTCCTTCTAACGTCTGCAAAATCGTTTCCACAGCCCCAACCCGAAATTCCACGTTTTCGAGCTGGTTGAGCCGGGCATTGCGCTCCGCTTGCTGCACCGCCTCACTCTGGGACTCAATGCCAATCACGCGGCGTACATGGCGAGCCAGGGGCAACGTCATCGTCCCCACGCCACAATAGGCATCCACCAAGGACTCCGTCCCCTCCAACTGCAACGTCGTTACAATGCTGCCCAGCAACGCTTCCGCTTGCTCCGTATTCACTTGGAAAAAGGTTTCGGGACCAATCTGAAATCGCAGACCCGCAAATTCTTCTTCGAGGTGAGGTTGCCCCGCCACACAGTGGGTCCAAGGTCCCATGATGCGATTGGTACGCGCCGGATTTTCGTTGAGGCAAACACCGACCAAATCAGGGTAACGGTCAAGCCAAACCTGGGCTTGGGGACCAATCCCCGTCAAATCGGCATGGGTCGCGACCAGGGTCATCAGCACTTGTCCGGTGCGCCGTCCAATGCGCAAGCCGAGGTGGCGCAACTCGCCACTGTGCTTCTTCTCGCTGTAAATGGTCCAGCCTCGGTCCTTGATGTCGCGCTTAATTTCCGCCAAAAAGGGATTCAGCCGATCATCCTGAACCGGGCAACGGTTGAGATTGACCAGGCGATGGCTGCCCTTACGGAAATACCCCGCATTCACTTGCCCCGCACCGGACTCCCGCAACGGATACATCACCTTATTGCGGTACCCCAAGGGCTGCTCCACCGAAAGGATCGGTGCCACCACGGGACTGGCAAAACCACCAATTCGCTGGAGGGCATTGAGCACCATCTGCCGCTTGGCTTCTTTTTGGTAGTCATAGCCAACATGCTGCCACTGGCAACCCCCACAGCGATCCGCCACGATACAGCTGGGGCGCACACGGAAGGAAGACGGCTGCAGCAGCTGTACGAGTTGGCCATGGGCAAAGTTAGGCTTGACTCTCACGAGGCGAACCAGGGCGCGATCGCCCGTTACCGTATCCGGCACAAAGACTGCTCGCTGGGCATAGCGACCGACACCATCACCGCGATCGCTCAAATCGGTAATGGTCACCTCCACCAGTTGTCCCTGCTGCCACCCGTCTTGGGAGGCCACATTTGTCACCGCAACTCCAGCAGACGAAGATTTTACAGACGCGGGAATTGATTCACGGTCTCCGCTTGCTTCGGGACCTAAATTGACATCGGAAACCATGATGGCGCGGGCTCAGATAGCCCTCATTACGTGACCCGCACAGTTTCTCATGTTTGTGAACGGGGGGAGAGGGTAGCAGCAGGGCTTGCCATCAGGCAGGTTCTCACCCTGTGGAGTGATTCTGCCAAGCTTAATAATTTCCGTTACACATTGTTTCGGACGACCCACAAGAGTCGCTAAGATGAATAGCAAATAAGATTAGATTAGAGATCTGCTGCGGCTTGAGTTCGCGACTTGAGCGTGACTCATCTATCCACCGCGATCCACCATCAACGCTCTTAATTTATAGCCCTTAGTAAACCGCGTCATAAACCATGACTGTAGTAAGCCAAGTAATTCTCAAGGCCGACGATGAACTCCGCTATCCCAGTAATGGCGAGCTCAAGAGCATTGCCGATTTCCTCCAAACCGGCAATATCCGCGTCAGCATTGCGGAGACGCTGACCGAGAGCGAGAACAAAATTGTTGAGCAGTCTAGCCGAAAGCTATGGCAGCTGCGCCCAGACTTCATTGCCGCTGGTGGTAACGCCTACGGCCAGAAGCAGCGAGCCCAATGCCTGCGGGATTACGGTTGGTATCTTCGCCTGGTGACCTACGGAATTTTGGCTGGCGACACCGACCCCATTGAGTCCATCGGCTTGATCGGTGCCCGGGAAATGTACAACTCCCTCGGTGTGCCCATGCCCGGCATGGTGGCGGCCATGCGCTGCATGAAAGAGGTCTCCCTCTCTCTGCTGAGCGCAGAAGAAGCCGACATTGCTGAGCCCTACTTCGACTACCTGATTCAGGGAATGGACAGCGTCGTCTAGCTTTTTAGCGTCGTCCAGCTTTTTCAAAAAAGCTGACTGTCTTTTCCCCGCAAACCCACGCCGGAGCTTCCAGCGATGTGTATTTGCATAAACTGCCGCTACGTGGATCGCTGCTCAACGTACCATGCCGTTGAAGCCCAACATCAGCAGGCTCACCTGACGGAGTCACCGGACTTCGAAGCCACTGAACCCACCATTAATGTCAACATTCGCCAAGAAGGTGAGGTGATTGAAATGGAGTGGGATGTGGTGGGGTGTGAAAGCTTCACAGCTGACCAGGGGAAGTGGTCGCGGCTGCGTCCGGGTGAGCTCGTCCCAACCTAGAGTGGCGGGAATGGAATCTGAGACTATAGGTAGGGACATAGCATTGCTATGTCCCTACTTTTTTTTGAGATAGAAAACGCGATGCTGGATCAGCCAGGGAGCTACGGGTTAGCCCTCCACACCACAACTCCTGAACTGGGGATGGCCCTTGATAACGCTGATGGCGATCGCCATCAGCGCGTGATCACTCTCGGTCGCAGCATGGCTGGGGAGCTTCACCTTCAGCTTGCTGAATTCTTGCATCCCCGTCAGTGGACTGATCTGAAATTCATTGCGGCCGCCCGAGGCCCCGGGGGATTTACGGGGGCGCGCATGGGCCTGGTGGTGGCCCGCACCCTAGCGCAACAGCTCGATATTCCCGTCTTTGCCCTGTCAACCCTGGCGGCCTACGCCGTCCAACAGTGGGAACAAGGCTGCATTCCTCCAGACCGGGCGATCGCCCTAGAAATGCGTGCTCAGCGAGGTCAACTGTTTACCGCAGCCTACGCCCGCTCTGGTGAGACGGCTGTCCCCCAGGCGCTCATCTCAGACCAGGTTCTTAGCCCCGAAGACTGGCAGACTCAGCTGGAAACCGGCATCCCCGGTGCCCCCCACGTTATTCGCGTCACTGTCACCGAGAGTTTGGCTGATTCTGTCGGCAGTTTACTCAACCTAGGCCAGCAGCATTACAACCAGGGCGATCGCCCGACCTGGGCTGAGGCGCTTCCGTTCTACGGTCAGCACCCCGTCACAATTAAGCCTCAGGCATCCGCAAAAACCGACCATTAACAACTGTTGAACAATCCAGGAAGAGGGCCCAGCCCCACAGTAATTTTGTCTTCACCGTGCCAAAATAGAAGGGTAGGGGTGAGAACGTTTTTTACAGTTACAGCGCATTCTGGGAGGTTCGACCTTCTCAGGTGAGCCGTATGAAAGCTTAAAAAAAGTAAAAGCGCATTTACCAAGTTTGTTGATGGGAATTCTTGGTCTATCAGATTCACTTCGATCAGGCAATTCCTCCTCCTGGGATGAGCCGTCTTCCTCGCCTATGCAGCTAAATCTCTCTCGTCGTGCCAGTAATCGTCGCACCCGCAGGAATTCTAGGCGACGGCTCCCGTGGAAGCGGTTTGTCGTCACCTTAATGGCTGCTCCCGTCGTCCTATGGGGAGCCCAGCGCCAGTTTAAGCTGTGGTTTGCCCCCGCCCAAGCCATCGTGGTTCTGGGTGGAGAAATCGATCGTGAGACGTTTGCCGCTCGCTTAGCTCAACGTCACCAAGACTTACCCATCTGGGTCTCTTCAGGCACCAATCCAGAATTTGCGGAATGGGTCTTTGTCGAGGAAGCAGGCATTGAACGCGATCGCCTCCACCTGGACTACCGCGCGGTGGATACCGTGACGAATTTCACCACCCTGGTCGATGACCTGACCGCCTCTGACGTCAAAAAGATTTACTTGGTGACCTCTGCATCCCACATGCGCCGGGCCCGCGTCATTGGAGAAATTGTTCTAGGTAGCCAGGGCATTGTCATGGAGCCCATGACGGTTCCTTCTGCCATGGCAGAAGAGTCCCTGAATAAATCCATTCGTGACGGTGCTCGTGCCATCGTTTGGCTCACCACGGGCTATACCGGAGCAGAGCTTAAGGACGTTGTCAAAAAAGCACGACGGCATTTCCCCTAGGGGATTACTGGCCAGAAGCATCTCCTAGGGGAAGGGGAAGGCTTAGGCTGAATCGGCTGATGTAAACCATTAACCGCTCTGCGAAGCCTGCCCATACAGGTATTTTGTTTGCCAGAGATTGTATTAACCGTGAACGGAGCGGGTTGTTACATTTGAAACGCCGTCCCAGCCCGACCTCCAACACGACAAAGCTCTAACGCTACAAAGACAGATCTTGCAGATGATCGCGGGGAGATGCTTGACGAGCATTTTGGAGTGCCTCGTAAGCTTGACGCTCAGCTTCACTGGGCGACTTGGGCACAGCAATGATCACTTTCACCAGTTGATCGCCCCGCTCGCCACGTTTCTGCCAGCCCTTGCCCCGTAATCGCAGGGTTTGCCCCGAACGGATACCTGCCGGAATATTAACCATCACTGTCCCATCAGGAGTTGGAACGTCCACCTTCGCTCCCAGGGCAGCCTCATCCGGGGCAATCGGTAACTCACAGGTGAGGGTGTCACCATCAAGCTGAAAAAAGCTGTGGTCTTGGAGTTCAATAATCAGGTAGAGGTCACCTCGCTGCCCGTAGGGACTCGCCATGCCCTTGCCGCGCAAACGAACCTTGCTTCCCCCCTTGACCCCCGCCGGAATATTGACGTCGATGGATTCGCCATTCACTTTGATCGATTTGCGAACGCCGCTAAAGGCTTCTCCAAGGGTCAGCTTGAGCTTGGCCTCTTGATCCAGACTGGTGGCCGTTTGGGCTCCAGCTCCATATCCCGCACTGCTATAACTTCTGCCACCGGGGGTATTGCTGTAAGCAGAGCTGTACTGGGCACCCGGTCCATTGAAGCGACCCAGCAGTTCGTTGATAAAGTCTTCAAAATTCGAAAAGCGGCCGAAGTCCACATCATTGAACCCACCGGCACCACCACCGAAGCCAGGCCCACCCTGGGCTGCTTGTTTCCAGTACTGGCCAAACTGATCGTATTTTTTCCGTTTGTCTGAGTCCGAGAGAACTTCGTAGGCTTCGTTGATTTCCTTAAATTTTGTCTCAGCAGCTTTATCACCAGGATTCAGGTCAGGGTGATACTTGCGAGCTAACCGACGGAAGGCACGCTTGATTTCGTCAGAGTCCGCTGAACGCTGAACCCCCAGAATGGAGTAGTAATCCTTGAAATCTGTCGCCGCCATTCGCCTTGACACTCCTTACCCACGAAATTTCGTTCGAACTGAGGTGACTCCATTGTGACAACCCGTCTGCCTGGAGGCGAGTGCGTTTAACCGAATCCCCGGGAATACGGTTATGGGCAAAGCTTCGTCTCTCGATGCTGAAAAAAATGAGGCACAGCGTGGTGCTGTGCCTCAAACCAAAAAACTAAAGACGGCGCTTACTGATTTCGTCTATTGCCGGTCTAGAGCTGGTTTAGATCACGGTACCGTCAGGAATCACAGCGTTCTTGCAGACCACCACAATGCCGCTGCGAATGTAGAAGCCATCTTCTTCTCGCTGAGCTTCTTCGATGCGATCGCGATTCACAATCTCCACATTGGAGCCGATGCGAGCGTTCTTATCGATGATTGCACCGCGAATGGTGGTGTTCTTGCCAATCCCGTAGGGAATCTTGCCGTTGTCGCGATCCTGCTGACGGTCCGCACTGCCCTGGAAATAGTCACAACCCATGACCAAGGAGTCTTGAACCACACTCCCTTCTCCCACCCGAGAGCGAACCCCCAAAACGGAGTGGTGAATTCGGCAGTCTTTGAGAATGCAGCCCTCAGCAACCATCGACTCTGTGACTTGGCAATCCGACATTTTCGTCGGTGGGAGAAAGCGACTGCGGGTATAGATTGGCGCATTCTCGCTGTAGAAGCTGAACTCTGGCTCCGGCTGACGCGTTAATGCCAGGTTCGCCTCATAGAAGGCCTTAATCGTGCCGATATCCTCCCAATAGCCATCAAACAAGTAGGCCTGGAGGGTATGGGTACTCGCCGCAGACGGAATAATTTCCTTACCAAAGTCGGTTTGATCGGGGTACTTCTCTAGGAGATCAATGAGGGCTTGCTTCTTGAAGACGTAAATGCCCATAGAAGCGATGTATGGCTTCTGCTTGGCAGCCTCTGCTCCCAGCCCCAAAACCGTCGTATCCACAGCCATCGCCTTAAGGTCATCCCCCTTCGGCTTCTCACTGAAGTCAATAATTTGTCCCTTGTCATTGATTTTCATCAAGCCAAAATCGGAGGCTCGCTCTTCATCAATGGGCACCACGGACAACGTGATATCAGCCCCACTATCCCGGTGCGCCTGGACAAATTCGGAATAGTCCATGCGATAGAGATGGTCACCGGAGAGAATGATGAACTCATCCACATCCCATTCAGAGAACAAATTGATGTACTGACGCACTGCATCGGCAGTCCCCTGGAACCAGCTTGGGTTGTTGGGAGTTTGCTGAGCAGCCAAAACCTCCACAAAGCCATCGTTGAACCCACCAAGATTGTTGTAGGCCCGAG
Source organism: uncultured Pseudanabaenaceae cyanobacterium (assembly GCA_938017515.1). Lineage (GTDB taxonomy): Bacteria > Cyanobacteriota > Cyanobacteriia > PCC-9006 > JAAUQQ01 > JAAUOP01. The sequence continues at coordinate 12,893 of CALIJJ010000050.1, read as the reverse complement.
AAATATGACGATTGAGCGAAGCGGAGTTGAATTGTGTGAGTACGTAGATCTTGAAGATATCCGAGTTAATGCAGTTGCTCACCGGAATATCGATCAGACGGTACTTTCCTGCAAGGGACACAGCAGGCTTTGCTCTCACTTTGGTGAGGGGATAGAGTCGAGTACCCGCACCACCACCCAAGATAATTCCTAATACTTTTTGCACAATAAAGCTCCCAACTGCCCAGTTCAGTTTTTTCGACGTATCTCAAAAATCGGTCAAAAGAAAGCTCTCAGACAGCAAAAGATGCTCCCTCATCTGCCGAGTGACATAACGATAATGGTTGTCTTCGCTACTCTTATCGGTCAAGCCCTGTCAAATTGGACTTTCCCAGCCGACGGACATGATTAGTTTGGGCGGGTAAGGCTCAGTTTGCAAGAGGGATCAACTACAAAACGAGGAAAATATGTCACAGGATATAGACGTAAGACAACTGGGTCCAACGCAAATAAGCTGAAACAGCCCAGCAAAAACAACTGCGTGGGAAGCATGGGATCGCCCCTGGGCGAAGGCCTTTAATTGGAAGGTCTAGCTCGAAAATTCTCCCCTGAAGATGAGCCATTTCAAACAAATTATTGAAAGGGGATGACTAGGGGGAAGGCTGGGTGGGCAACGTCTCAGAAGCTTCTAGCAGCCAGGTGGCTAGGGTACTTTGCCGTTTCTCCGTCTGTTGCGTTAGGCACTGGTTGAGATAACCCAAGTATCGCTGTTGAGCATCTAGCTGTTGCGATTCTGGCTTTTGTGATTCTGGCTTTTGTGATCCCGGCTGTTGTGAACCGGGCTGTTTCGCTTTTGCCTGCAATTGCCCCCGCCAAGCACAGTGATCCCGTCGAAAAATGCCCCAGATTTGCTGAAGCGCTTGTAATTGGGCCTGGTCATCTGGACTTAAAGTCTCTGTCAATTGTTGAGTCTGAACTTGAAGTGCTCGATCCGCTGACTGAAAGTTTGCCTGGGTGCAAGCACTAAACGTTAGGTCAGACTGAGCCACGGAACAATCCAGAGTGAGATTGAAGCTTGGGGTCTCCGATAGCGAAGCAGAAGGGATGGAATCTGGGGCGATCGCACGATTTTCCCCAATGACCGTGGCGAAGGATTTCACCGTTGAGCCCACAGTCGAATTTTCAGACTTTGCTGAAGTATCCGTCGAAATTGGCGCTGAGGATGACACCGAATGGGACGGCGTAGACTCGGGAGCAAGGGACATGAGTACCGATCGCAACTCTCCAATTCGAACCTCCGTCAGAGCCGTTTGGCAAGCCGTGACCAATGTCGTGTAGGCCGCCATATCAGCGCGATGGCGATAGGTGTAATCGCAGTCAGCCTGACGATGGTCACGCCAAGAGGTCTGGGCCTTGAGCAAGGCAGCATGGAGCTGAGGGAACTGTTGCTCAGACTGACTTTGGAGCTGTTGCTGAAGTGTTTCGGAGCGTTCCAATGTTTGGCGAGCACATTGACTGAGCGTTTTCTGACTATTGGGATTTTGACAAATGTGCTCAGACACCATGGCAGAGGATGCCTCTGACGAAGAGGGCAACCCTCGCGAACCCGATGGAGCAAGGGATGAGGGATTCACTGGCGGTAATGAAGCGGGTAGAACCACGCCGGGTCCTGCTGAATTCGACTCAGCCAAGCCCTGGACCGTAGCTGGGGCCTTCCCAGAATCCCCGCTCAAAAGGCTGGAGACGGTCGGTTGCCGTAGCTCAACAGAAACAATTCGAGCATCCGTCAAAGCAGCTCCTTCCCGGGGAATGCGCAATACCAGGGCATCGGGCTGTTGCTCAAATTCAACGATTCTGAGCAAGCCACCATGCTCTGGATCACCGACCGGGAGACCAGACTTCGAAGAAGCGGCTGTCGAGGCAGTGGAGTGCACTGGAGAACGGACAGTTCCGTAATGCTCAGTGACAGCCTGCACCGTCATTCCTGGCCCAATCCCCTCTCGCGTCTGAAATCGAGGATTTTCAGTCACGAGATGGTCAATGGGATCAGTGTCGTTAAGGGCAGTCCCGGCAGGGTAGAGCAGGTAGTAGAGCAACTGACCGGATTGGACAACGGCGATCGCATCCCAGTCCGGCATGAATCCCAATTGAGGGCGATATTCAATGGGGGTTCCGAATTCAGCTTCGAGACGTTGTTTGAGCACCTCAAAGGTCAGTCCCAGCTGTGCAACACCGATCCCCTCAGGTGTAATGAGCATTGCGGGGTCTGGAGCATCGTCCTCCACTGCAACCGTATCAACGGTTTGACTTCCGCGTCCCCCCTCCGGAGAGCGAACCTGACAAGCTGACAGAAGAAACACGGGCAGAAGAAACAGCAATCCCAGTCCAATACTCCCCAACACAGAGTGGATCCCTTGTTTTGACAGGAGATCGCGCAACGGAACAGCAAAGGAGCCTGACAAGATCGGACGGCTTGGAGATTGCAAGATTAGATACAGAGAGGGTCAATTCTCTTGAAAATAAGACTGACACACCTCTCGAAAATGATCGCCGCGCTGTTCAAAGTTGGCATATTGGTCAAAACTCGCACAGGCTGGTGAGAGTAGCACCGTCTTTGCCTGATTTGACTGAGCCAATTCCGCCGCAAGCTTCACAGCCTGCTCCAGTGTTTCTACGGCTTCGAACTGATCGTAACCGATACTTTGCAAACGGGCAGAAAAGTCAGCCACCGCCGCACCAAATAGAACCACCGCCACCGCCCGTTGCTGAATCTGCTCTAACCAGGCCTGAGCATCACCAGCCTTCGCCTCTCCGCCAGCGAGCAGGACCACCGGGGCCTCCACCGAGGCTAATCCCACCTCAGCCGCGTCATAGTTGGTCGCTTTACTGTCATTGATAAAGGTGATCCCACGCCACTGGCCCAGCTGCTCTAGACGATGGGGAACCCCAGGGAATTGACGAATCGCCTCAGCGATCGCCTCCGCTTCAATCCCCGCCAGCCGAGCGGCAGCCACGGCCATGAGCAGGTTTTGTTGATTATGGGGGCCCTGCATGGCCAAGGTGGAAGCCTGCACAATGGGCTGGCCCTGGAAAATCACCCAATCATCCTGCAAGTAAATGCCCTGCTCTACAGGCTCCAGCAGCCCTTCGGCACCGTGAATACTAGTCCAATGAGCCTGGGACCATTGACCCGCAAGGCGTTGACGCAGATATGGATCATCACCGTTCAGGATCTTCTGATCAGCCTGCTGCAGCAAATGGCACTTAATGTCGTAGTAGTTTTCGAGGGTTTTGTGGCGGCTGAGATGATCCGGCGTAAATGTTGTCCAGAGGGCAATGTCCGGCTTTACCTCTCGGCTGGCCTCAATTTGATAGCTGCTTAGCTCAGCAATCACCCAATCCAAGGATAAATTCCCATGGCGAGCACTGTAAGCCACCTCCGAAGCAGCATAGCCAATGTTGCCGCAGGCCGGAGCAGCCCGCCCTGCCGCTTTGAAAATCGCAGCCAACAGCGCCGTTGTCGTAGTTTTTCCGTTGGTGCCAGTGACACAAAGCCACGGCGTCTCAGACAAATAGCGCCGAGCCAGAGCAAGCTCACCAATAACATCCAGCCCCAGCTCCCGAGCCTTCACCAATCCTGGGATGTCCCAGGGCACACCGGGACTAACCACCACAAGCTCTGGTCGAGCATCGGTGGGGATAGCCTCAGGGCTAAAACTATCGCCCAGGACAACCCTGATGCCGTCCTTGGCTAATTGCTTCTGTTGCTGGCGCAGGGATTCGTTATCGTTGCGATCGCTCAGCGTGACTTGATATCCCTCCGCTTGCAGGAGTCTAGCGGCGCCTAATCCAGAGCGTCCAATACCAATAACGTATGCGTTGCCCATTTCCACCCAGTCTGCTGTCAGCCAAGGATTATCCTACTAGGGCTATGGACCCTAGGGCTACGGAACAGCCCCCCAGAATCGGAGTACCGAAAGATCGAGCCAATCAAAGTGGGAACCAATCCAACTGACAATTCGATTACGTTCGATGACTATACTGAGAGACGTATACCGACTTAAAGACGTATACCTGGAGCCTCTCCGGCGCCCTTTGTCCCATTGCGCCTTGCTCTGCACCACCTCTACGCTTCACCGTAGAATGTTTGCTCATCCGTTTGATCATCTGGGACTGCTGCTGTGTCATTAAGCGTTTCAATTCTGGGCTTCTTACCTTCAGACGACCTAGGCGATCGGGTCACATCCTCTATTTCATCTCAACGCCACCAAATCCTGAGCCTGTGTGACAACTCAGCTGATTTCCTTAACGCAGCCCAAGGGCAGCCTAATCCTGACTGTCTCATCGTTGAACAGACCGCCCAACTGTCCGAACTTCTCAATCAGCTGCGCCAGCAAACCACACTGCTGCCCATCGTGATCCTGAGCCATGCTCAGACCCAGGCCCTCCCCAATGAAGAGTCTCAGCCCGGGGAAGAGACAGGCCCCGCCTCTATCGCGGGAGCAGGCCAAGGGCAATCAAGCCATGCTCCCCACCAGCATTATCATCCCGGCACCGTTTCCCTCGACATTGACGCCCTCGATCAGTTAGATGACGCCATCGACAGAGCCATTAAACAATTTCTGAAGATCTCGCCGTCCGATCCCCTACTCAACGGAGAGGCCTCCGTCGATAGCTCCCCCCTCGGCAGCGGCAGTTTTGTCGTTCTTCAGGACCAGCAGAGGCGACTGGCCGAGAAGCTGCGAGAACGTCTCGATTATTTGGGCGTCTATTACAAGCGAGACGCTCGTCATTTCCTGCGCAATCTTCCCCAGGAAGAGGTTACAGAAATCCTCAACAACCTCCAGAGACAGTACAAAACAATTGTATTGAGCTATTTCAGCGAAACGGAAAGCCTCAATTCGGCCATTGATGAGTTTGTGAACACCGCATTTTTCACAGATATTTCAGTGACAAAAATTGTTGAGATTCATATGGAATTGATGGATGAATTTTCTAAGCAGCTAAAATTAGAGGGGAGGAGTGAAGAAATGCTGGTGGACTACCGCCTAACCTTGCTTGACATTGTTGCCCATCTTTGTGAGATGTATCGTCGTTCTATTCCTAGAGAGTCCTAGATGTCTTGAGTTCAGGCTTTGCGTACTCAGAATCTTCGCCTGAATCTTCAAGGTTTTTTAAGATTTTAATATTCGTTCAGTCAGCCCTTTCCTAACCTGGGTTTTACGGGATTTCAGTAAATTCACACTCCTTTGCTCTAGTTATCTTTCTTTGCAAATTATGAGCATTACGTCCCTCAAGAAAACCTATGTCTTGAAACTCTATGTTGCGGGCAATACCCCCAATTCAGTTCGTGCCCTCAGGACTCTGAAAAACATCCTCGAGCAAGAGTTTCAGGGGGTTTATGCTCTCAAGGTAATTGATGTCCTAAAAAATCCTCAGCTTGCTGAAGAGGATAAGATTTTGGCCACTCCAACCCTTGCCAAGATCCTGCCTCCCCCCGTGCGCCGGATCATCGGTGATTTATCCGATCGGGAACGCGTTCTCATTGGTCTTGACCTCCTCTATGAAGAGTTGCAGGATGACGAGGACTACGCGATCTAATTTCAGGGATGTGAGGCGGTTGACGCTCCCAATTTAGAGAGACAAGAATCAAGCGTGATCAGTCGTTGAGAGATTGAGGGTAAGCTTTGCTGGTGGTGTCTTCATCTTCCAAGCATCGCTATCAAATCTTGAGAAAATCATCTTCCCAAGGGAAGCTTGTGCAGGGGCAGGCCATATAATGGCGTCTGCGTCCTGTTTTCGCTTCGTATAGCCTCCCCTATGAGTCAATCTGATCAGGCCACACCCCCAACAACTCTGCTACGAGGCGTCCAGAAAATCCGCACCCTCATTGAGGGATTCGACGATATCAGCCATGGTGGCTTGCCCACGGGCCGGACGACGCTCATGAGCGGGACCTCGGGCACAGGAAAAACCCTGTTCTCGGTCCAGTTTCTCTACAATGGCATCCAAAACTTCAACGACCCCGGTGTCTTCGTCACCTTTGAGGAGTCCCCCGCCGACATTATTAAGAATGCGGAGAGTCTAGGCTGGGACTTGCAGCAGTTGATTGATGACGGCAAGCTCTTCATTCTCGATGCATCGCCGGATCCTGATGGTCAAGAGATCGTTGGGAACTTCGATCTATCCGCACTCATTGAACGGATTCAGTACGCGATCCGAAAGTACAAAGCCAAGCGAGTGGTGATCGACTCCATCACAGCGGTCTTTCAGCAGTATGATGCGGCCTCCGTGGTGCGCCGGGAAATCTTCCGCTTGGTGGCTCGCCTCAAGCAAATTGGCGTCACGACGGTCATGACGACGGAACGGGTGGAGGAATATGGCCCCATCGCCCGCTTTGGAGTCGAAGAATTTGTTTCCGACAATGTGGTCGTTGTGCGTAACGTCCTAGAAGGGGAACGTCGTCGTCGCACCATCGAAATCCTCAAGCTGCGGGGTACCACCCACATGAAGGGAGAGTATCCCTTCACCATGACCAACGACGGTATCAATATCTTCCCGCTGGGCGCCATGCGCCTGACCCAGCGCTCGTCGAATGTACGTGTCTCCTCTGGCGTTGCGAAGCTCGATGAGATGTGTGGCGGCGGCTTCTTCAAAGACTCCATTATTCTGGCAACAGGGGCCACGGGCACGGGTAAAACGCTGCTCGTCAGCAAGTTTATCGAAAATGCCTGCAAGAGCAACGAACGGGCAATCCTATTTGCCTATGAGGAATCCCGCGCACAGCTCCTGCGTAACGCCTACTCCTGGGGCATCGACTTTGAGGCATTTGAAAGCCAAGGGCTCCTCAAGATCATCTGCGCCTACCCGGAATCCGCAGGTCTTGAGGACCATCTGCAAATCATCAAAACCGAAATCGAAGAGTTTAAACCCGCCCGTATCGCGATTGACTCCCTCTCTGCCCTCGATCGCGGTGTCAGCAGCACCGCCTTCCGGCAATTTGTCATCGGCGTCACGGGCTATGCCAAGCAGGAAGAAATCACTGGCTTCTTCACCAACACAACGGATCAGTTTATGGGGTCTCAATCCATTACGGACTCCCATATCTCCACCATCACCGACTCCATTCTGCTTCTGCAATACGTTGAGATTCGCGGCGAGATGTCCCGGGTGATCAACGTATTCAAAATGCGTGGCTCCTGGCACGACAAGGGCATCCGTGAGTTTTCAATTAGTGAGAACGGTCCTGAGATCAAGGACTCCTTCCGCGACTTCCAGGGCATTATCAGCGGCGCCCCGACTCGCGTCAGCACCAAGGAAAAAAGTGAACTCTCCCGTATCGTTCGCGGAGTTCAGGAAAAGAGCGGTGAGTCAACAGATCTCTAAGCCATCGACAGATCAGAAAACCCATGCATCGGCTCTATTCCACCGATTCGCCAACTCAAATTGTCTCGTATTCCGGACGGGAATGTCTACGAGTTCTGGCTGATTTTGTGGGCCGTCGCATGGGTGATATTTATCAGCTACAGACCCATTTAGCGAACAACAAGGTCCGACAAGCGATCCGGGTCAATGCTTGCCTGACAAGGACTATAAGCCTAGAGAACCAGAAAACCGACAAAAGTTTTTGCTAATTTTTATGATACTTATCCGGTTTTCATTTAACCCGATAAATATGACAAGAAATTACGTAGGGTTGTATAATCTCAACCTGTTTCTAACCTCGAAGGTTGAAACGTGACAATGTCCTGATTTTTTAGAGACCTATGTTACTTTTCGGGCTTGCTTGGGTCGCATCTTTCATGGGTTCGGGCATTGGCTCCGAGTTCTCCCCCGATGGCATCCATGCGCAGCTAGATCTCATCCGGACTGTCTCTCAGCAGAACCGCTTCATCCCTGCTGGAGAGAATGTACCCACTCCGCGCGCTGCACTGGGTGCCACCCCTATCGCGACCGTTAATCCAACGACTTCCCTAACTGCTCCCTTGGGGGTGACTGCAGCCACACTGCTACCAAGCTGGCTCAGCTCCCAAAACGGAATTTTAGACTTTGCTCAGCCTCTCGCACGCTGGCTGACAGCCATTAGCCCCATTCAGACGGGTCAGACGTCAGACCAGGAGTCACCCACTGCGGTTTTGGACGGCGACTTTAGCTGTCTTTCACCCACAGAAGGGAGCTCTATGCCATCTTCTGAGACGGCTTCGGCTGAGGACAATGGCCAGTACGACAATTTTTCCGCCTGGGTTCGGGCTTGTCTGCTTGCCGATCTGTCAGACCGGTCCAAGGCAGAATCCCTGGCGGTTCGAATAGAGGAATCGCTTCAGGCTGCCAACTGGGACGGTGCCAACGTTTTGCCCACCGTGGCAGAAAACCTACCCTCGGGTCAGGTCGGCGATCGCCTCCTCTTCATCGTCACCCCCGAAATCTCTGAGGATTTGGGCCACAACGCCGAAGTAGTGGCAACCCAGTGGGTGAATGAACTCCGCCTAGCCCTCGGTGCAGCCCCGCTGCCGCTCGTCGAGAGCCAGATTCAGATGTATGGCTTAGAAGCCACTGGAGACTACCTCTACGGTGAAGCCTCTTGGTATGGCCCTTACTTCCAAGGCCGATTGACCGCAACGGGCGAAATCTTTGATAAAGCCATGTTCACGGCAGCCCACAAGGAACTACCGTTCGACACCTTTCTCAAGGTGACCAACCATGAAACCGGCAATGTCCTGATTGTCCGAATCAATGACCGGGGGCCCTACGTGGGCGATCGCATCCTCGACCTCTCCCAGGGCTCTGCTCAATACCTGGGCAGTCCAGAAATCGGTGTGGTTCCAGTCACCGCCGAGTTCATGGAGCCGAAGACTCGGCTCCAAGCATCCCTTCCCTACCGTGCCGTGAAATCGTCTCAGGACCCACTAATTACAATGTGGCGTCCTTGATCGAAGCTGAGCCAGCCTCCATCACGGAGCTGGTTCAGGATTCGAGTGACCGTTACCCGCGTGGTACCCAGGGCATTCGCAAGGTGTTGATGGGTGAGCCGGAGGTTGAGTCTTGTACCCGCCTCCACCGGCTGACCCATTTCTTTTGCCAACAATTCTAGAAACAGCTTCAAACGCTCCTCAACCCGACGCTGGCCAAGGAGGGCAACGATGGTCTCAGCCTGTTGAAGGCGACGGCACAGACTGCCATAAACCTCTCGCAACAGCCGAGGAGACCGCTCCACCTCCACCATGGAATAACTGATGGCCTGTACCTGACCAAAAGCAACAGCCTGGTAGGGCTCCACCTCAGTCAGCGGTAAGCCAATGGAGGCAGACGGCCCGGCCAAACCCAGTAGTGCTTCGTCACCGCTGGGATACAGCGTATTGAGTAAAACAACCCCTTCCTGAATCACCCAAATATGGTCCGGTTTGAGGGGCAGTGCTTGCCCACGCTGAAAGCTTTGCACCGGACGGGAGGGAACGGGCTGGAGTACAGGACGCAAGTCGGTCTCACGATAGTGAGAGGCCAGGGTTCTTGTCGGCAGGGTTTGAAGATTTGAGATGGCCATAACCAAGCACTTTAATCTTTCGTGAAGTGGATTAGTGCCTAGTGTATGGGGACGAAAAGAAGGGGAGGTAAGGGAAAGGTTGTGGCTAGTTTAAGCTTTGTATAAGCTTTTGCTTGCCTAGCCAAAGAAGCACGTGGAGCCAAGCGCTCGCAGCCCTCAAGCCCAAGTACAGTAGGACTGATCTCGGGGAAATTCAAGCTGCCTAGAACACAAACACAGTCTTTCTTTGGCCTAAAAAATAAATTCGAACTGAATCATCTCAAGCGGTTCGCCAACCCGCTCAGCTCTCGAACCAAGGCTTCGACTCGATCGTTCAAACAAGGCCCAGACAACAAGGCCCAGACAAACAAGGCCCAGACAAACAAGGCTCAGACCGAGACCCAGGTCCCTGGTGCACTCTTAAACGGACCAACCACCCGAGACGTAATCCAACCCCCATAAAAATTTCCAGGCTGGGGTTTTACAATTTCTCCAGCCACCGTGCAGCGCTCCATTGGTTCTGCATAAAAGGCAACGTAATTTTGCAGCGGCAGGAATTCAGGGGTGGGATTGGGGTAAAACCAAGCCACATTATCCACGCGGCGATTGCCCACAGTCAGCGTGTAATAGCCCGCCAAGCCCTTCCATTCGCAGAACGAACTGCGTGGGGTCTGGGACAGATACTGCATCTGAATGTCTTCAGGGGGGATGTAGTACACGGGGGGATGGGTCGTTTCCAGAACCCGTTTGGTACGGCAGCTAGAAACAATGGTTACCCCGTTGAACACGATCTCAATCTGTAAATCGCAGTCTTCCAGTCGAGGGGGCCTGGGATAGTCCCACACGGACTCTTGGCCTGGCCCAGGTTCGATACGCTGAATCATCTCTAGAATAAAAAGGGTATGGAAGAAAACGCCCTGAGAGATGATATTAAATCATGTCGCCGGTCCTAACATCGTCAAAAAAGAAACAGGCCAAGTAATTTTTTCAGCATCGTTTTCAGCAAAACGGCTAGATCCTATGAACACAGCATTCAGGACCTCTGATTCTGAGTCTCATTCCAGTCCGGAGGTCTCTGGCGGGGGCGTGAGCGTGGCACTGAAGGAATGGGCGATCGCCATCCAAGCCCTACTCTCCGGCGACCAAATCCTGTTACTACGCAAAGGCGGCATCCGCGAAGGCAAACCCCGATTCCAAATACCCCAGCGCCAAGTCTTGCTCTATCCCACCTATGAGCATCAAAAGCCGGAACTCCTAAAACCAACCGATGCGGAACAAGTCGAGCCAGTCCCCTCGGGCTGGCACCCCGAGCAGGTGGAAATTCGTGCCTGGGCGCAGATTACGGATGTGATTGAGATTGACCAAGCCACCCAGGTGGAAGCGCTATTGCCTTTGCACTGTTGGAATGAACGCTTTGTAGCGGAACGGCTGAAGTGGAAGCCCCAGGTGCCGTTGAATCTGTTGCTGTTGCGGGTGTATAAACTTGCTGAGGCAACTGTTTTGGATTATCGTCCTGAATTTGGTGGCTGCAAGTCTTGGATTGATTGGCCGGAGACGATTTCGATCCAGGATTCTTGCCCTGTTTTGGACGATGAAACCTATGAGGTGCGACGGATGCAACATCGCCAGTTGCAGAACGTTACATGAACATAGGCGTAGGGATTACGGGGAGATTTTAAACTGGATCCTAGTTTCAATACATCGATAAAATCCTATGTTTCCGAGCCACCGCCCGCGCCGCCTGCGCCAAAGTGACCCTCTCCGCCGTATGGTGCGAGAAACAATTATTACGCCAGACGATTTTATTTATCCTCTCTTTGCGGTGCCCGGTGAGGGCGTGGCCCAGGAAGTTAAGTCGATGCCGGGGGTCTATCAGCTCTCCATTGACAAGATTGTGGATGAGGCGAAGGAGGTCCGCGATTTGGGCATTCCCTCGGTGATTCTGTTTGGGATTCCCGACACGAAGGACGACGAAGCTACGGGGGCTTGGCACGATTGCGGCATTGTCCAGAAGGCGGCGACTGCGATTAAGGAAGCGGTGCCGGAACTGGTGGTGGTGGCGGACACTTGCCTGTGTGAGTACACGGTGCATGGCCACTGTGGCTATCTGGAGACGGGCGACCTGACGGGGCGGGTGTTGAATGACCCGACGTTGGAGCTGCTGAAGAAGGTGGCGGTTTCCCAGGCGAAGGCGGGGGCTGATGTGATTGCGCCGTCGGGGATGATGGATGGTTTTGTGGGCGCGATTCGTGAGGGTCTGGATGAGGCGGGCTTTGTGGATACGCCGATTATGGCCTATTCGGCGAAGTATTCTTCGGCCTATTACGGACCGTTTCGGGATGCGGCGGAGTCTGCACCGCAGTTTGGCGATCGCCGCACGTACCAGATGGATCCGGGCAATGGCCGCGAGGCGTTGCGTGAGGTGGAGCTGGACATTGCGGAGGGCGCTGACTTTGTGATGGTGAAGCCTGCGCTGTCCTATATGGATATTATCTGGCGCATTAAGGAGATGACGGATCTGCCGGTGGCGGCCTATAACGTGTCGGGTGAGTATTCGATGGTTAAGGCGGCGGCGTTGAATGGTTGGATTGATGAGGAGAAGGTTGTACTTGAAACTCTGACAAGTTTTAAGCGTGCTGGTTCTGATTTGATTTTGACCTATCATGCGAAGGATGCAGCCCGCTGGCTTGCGTAGGAGCCACCAGGGCAAATTCTGATTGATGAGGGTGGACTTTGAGTCTACCCTTACTTTTGGGAGCGACTGAACCGCCTTACAACGTCCAAATTCCAGCTGAGCAGTGAAGTTATGCAAGCAAAAGTTGTAGAGCAGCTATCCTCTGCTGATGCCAGCAGTATCTTGGCGCTGTTGCCGGAGCGGATTCAGGCTGCCTTGAAGGCGCGGGCAACTGAGATTGAGTATCCGATTGAGGCTGTGGTGGAGATAGCGCTCGCGAGCTTCCCCGATACCGAAGCCATTAGCTTTGCCGACTGTAAACCCGGTCGTGGACAATAGGGTGAAGGGAGAAAATCCATACGCTAGCGACAGTCCCTACTATGCCTTATTTCAGCAGGCGAAGGCTTGTGCGGAGAGGGGCGGACAGCACTCAGAAAATCCGTTCTTTGATTCTGGAGATGCTAGCAAGTTTCTGGTCTGGCATCGGGGATTTCTTGGAGGTCGTACTCCTGACCCGAATTGTCCATGTTGTGAAGGCAGCGGTCTGATGACTGTATGCGGTGTACCTGTACCTGGCCAGGAAGGCGAAGCTGAGGAGGATTGCTATGAAGGGCAAGTTAGCTGCTTCTGTAATTGCTCCAGTTGATGTCTTGAACGAGTTGATGCTCTGCAACATGCACCTTTCTAAACAGTCAATTCTGCGATTAAGAGAGCGGGGTT
>CALIJJ010000049.1 GCA_938017515.1 uncultured Pseudanabaenaceae cyanobacterium | reverse complement strand
CATAAAGGGATTAGGACCACAGACAAAGACTTGGCGATCGCAGAAGTCCGGCGCGATCGCCCGCACCATAGCCTCATCCATCCGCCCGCGATAGCCCAGCCAAGACTGACCGGGTTGCGATCGCGTTGTGGTCACCGCCAGCTTTAGATTTGAGTGTTGCTGATTCAACCATTCTAGCTCCTGACGAAAAACAATGTCCAGGGGACTACGGGCACTGTAGGCAAAGACAACATCCACATCTGCCGCCGTGTCACAGATCCAGCGGGTCATAGCCATCATCGGCGTAATGCCACTACCCGCAGAGATCAGCAACAGCTTTTGAGCAGGCGCCTTGCCACAGCTAAACTGTCCAAAAGGGCCTTTGAGTTCCAGGGTCGAGCCTGGAGCCAGGTTGTCATGGAGCCAGTTGGACACCAGTCCTGGAGGAGCATCAGGCGTATCGGCAGGGGCCGGTACACGTTTGACCGTAATCTCCAGCAGGTGCGGTCGAGATGGGGTTGAAGAAATGGAGTAGGAACGCAGAATCGTTTTACCGTCGATCGGCACCTTGAGCGTGACAAACTGTCCCGGCTGATAGTTGAACAAGATTTTGGGGTCCGCCGCAAACCGGAAGGTTTTGACATCGGGAGTTTCATCAATCACCTGGACACAGCGCACGGTTAGGTCCGAGACAGGGCTCCAAGCGGATGCGGGTGGGAGAGAATTTGATGGTGAAGCAACAGTTTGGATTGATTCGACAACGATGACAAATTCGCAGATACGAATCAGATCGTCGGGGTGCAGCAAGACATCTTGACTCGGCAGGAGCATTTCATTGTTGAGACGCGAACCGTCGGTACTCCCCAAATCCGTAAAGAAGTATTGGCCATCTCGCAAACAGATACGTCCATGGACGCGACTCACTTCAAGGCTGTTGAGCAGGATGTCACAGCCTGGTGTTCGGCCAATAAAGCATTCGATTTTGTGGGCCGACTCGCCCAAAATTTTTTCTTGGACTTCGTGGGTCGCGTAGTTGATGACTTTGAGGGTAAGCATGGTGCTGAGAGGAATGAGAGGAAGTGAGGGTGCAGAATTAAGAACGAAGCATGAACAGCCCATTGAACAGCCAGAGGAGATTCAAGCAGCGGCACCGCTGTCATAGCGAGGGCTTCATGCCAAGAGCTGAACGCAGTTGAAGCCCGGAACAGGAGAACAAACCGCACTATTTGTTGGGTCGAATGCGGGTGGGTTCGTGGTGCATGGGCGAAGTGGTGCGGGTGGGATTTTCCGGTAAGCGATCGCCAGGACGCCGAACCACTGTGCGAGGGATTGGAGACTGAATCATGGCTGAGGATTGTGCGGGGTTGGTGAGCGATCGCGCTCCAGCCGCCAGTCCCCCCGCCACAATCGGAACATCAGCCCCCATCAGTTCACTCAGGAACTGATCATGTTGCTCCTCGTCAATGCGGAAAGAGAGGCGCAGTTGGTTGAGCAATTTAATGCTGCTACGGGTGGTCGCAAGGCCGGTCTGCAAAGCATCTCTCAAGACGCCACGATAGAGTTCGAGGCGATCTTGCTGGGTTACAACCGGTAACGTCTGGGCCAGAATTTGAACCTCTGCAGGCGTTAGGCTATCCAGAGATCGGCCTTCCAAGAACTGCTCTAGATTCAGGGGGAGTTTTCGGAGCTGACGACGGAGTTTATCCGCAATACTTTCCTGGTTGTAACGCTCGGGACTACACATCCAAACACGGCAGAGCCACAGAACACTAATAGCTGCAATCACCGTTTGAATCGCTAATTGGGCCTGTAAAGGCAGTCGATTAATCTCCGGACGTCCCCCATAAACAAAAAAGAGATTAAAGGCGAGGAATGTGCAGAGTGAAAAGACACGATGGCGAATCTGTTCGCGGCTAAAGTTGTGTTCGGGGGAACGCTGCAGCCATCGGCGGTAGAACATCTCCAGATACGTGCCAAAGATATAGCCCAACGCCGCAAACAGAAATAAGGTTAGCGGTGCTGCCACAACTTTGGGAATATTGATTGCCTGCCCAGCGATATATAATCCGGGTTTGAGCAAGGTGCCAAGCTGGTTGGGTTCGTGGGTCCAGGCACCGGAGAAATAGTAGTTGCTATTGCCCGCATAGAGCCAGTAGTAGCTGACATAGCCCAGGACCAACCCTAAATAGCCATACTGAACCAGGCGGCGTCCCGGTTTATTGATGTGGTTCCAATAGGACTTTTCAGCATCGATATCAAGGCAGGAGGATTTACAGCTAATACAGGTGGTTTGTTCCTGACTCACCTTGGCACTGCTGGTGCGACTGACAGTACGGCACATCGATTGAGTGATGCTGCCCGCTGGCGCAGTGTGGGCCTTGCTGCCCAATAAGCCCCTCGGACCTGTAAATACGGTTTGTACCATGCCAAAGGGGCAAACGTAGTGGCACCAACTGCGCCCGCCATAGAGGGCAATGGTGGCGATCGCCGCCGAAATCGTCAACATCAGAAAGATACCGAGTGCAATCCGACTCGAATTCACCAACAGAATACGAACATTTAGCCCCAGGAAAAACAGTCCAAACTGGAGATAAAAGTGATTGCGTTGCAGCCACAGATTCTGTTGGACATCCAAGAGCGGTTTGAGCCCCAAAGCCCGAGGAATTTGCGACAAAAAGTAGAGTGGGCAAATCCGCCGCCACACCTCATGGCCGAGGAGTAGCACAATCAAAATCGCGCTAGGAACCACCATGCCCCAAAAAACGCGGTTGGCAATGGGATAGGGCGATTCGGGCAAACAAACGCCCTGGACTTTAACGCAGGGCTCAGCAGTCAGACGGGCATCTGCCAACCAGCTACCGCTGCCGCTCGCGGTCCAGTGAGCCGAAATCGGGTCATAGAACAGCGATGCAATTAGCAATAGCCATCCCAAAACTAGAATCCAGCGAATGAGATGAAACCATCGCTCAGAGGTAATTTTTACGTTTTTTTGAGCACGCTGAGCCATCGAAAATAGCATGATGGATCCTCCTTGATATGCCACTTGACTCTGGCATTGAGTATCAAGGAGACCGACGCTAGGTGCGAGTACCCGATGGGGTGATTTGCTTAGGAAAAGAGATGACCAATACTGGCAACAACATCCTTATTGTCTAAGAAATGATCCACGGCTAAATACAGCCAAGACAGGGATTGCTTCGGATCTTGCGTCGTGCTTTGGAAGCCCAGCGCTTTACTTAAAGCATCAGCATAGGGATTGATACTGGTGCCATACATTTCGCATAAATTGGGATAGTCTTGACGCATTTTTTCCACGGTTCGCTGGGAGTCTTCCACAAACTGAACCACCGCATCCCGTTGCCAATAGGCCTGGGAAATGTGCCAGCTCCGAATGGCGACCGCATCGCAGGAGGGATCGCCGGGTTGGGCAAAGTCGAGCGGGTCTTCGGACTGTTCTGTGAACAGATAGAGACTTTCGCTTGGAGGGGCAAAGAACTTATGTTCCGAACTACTTGCCACGGGAAAAAAGCAGTAGAAGCCCACAGGCTGAGCATTGTCCTGCTGCCGCAGGACCCGCATCCCCTGGGGATATTGCGTTGCCCATTGGCGAAGTCCCCGCTTGATCACACTGGCATTCAGCTTTTGCAGCGAGTTCATCCAGCTATAGCTTTCTGCCAGACAATTGGCCACCAAAACCGCATCGGTACGAGGGTTAAAGTCATCAACCACCAGCGGAACGGTATGGGCCTCTCCCCAATCCATCACAAAATTGGGAGGTGGAAAAATGCTGATGTGGGTTAGATTGCCATCAAAATCCTTGCGGACTAGGTTTTGGGAGACCAACTGATTGATCATCATGCCCGCCGCGCGATCGCTCCCCCGCTCTGTATCGGCATAGAACAAATCCGATGCTTCTCCCTGGGTACAGGCAACACTGCCCTCCAAAGGCATCAGCGAATCCAACGGCTTGGCAGGCAATCGCTGGGTCTGTTCCACATACTGCTTCAGCAAACAATAGCCCCAGAGACGAACAAAACACTGGGCTCGACGCCGAGTCAGCCCGCTCGTTCCACGCAGTTGCTCCACATATTGCTGCTGGATCGCCACAGGAAACCATTGGTCCAAGTCTTCGGGACTGAATCGTTTAGACACATTTCGCACCCTCTCAACTCCCTGGCAGAATACTGAACTCAAATTGACCCTAAGGGCAGGTTACCTCAAAAACTTCACCCTGCTTCGGGTCACTAGCGTTCGTTACAAACCTCTGCTCTAGGTGTTTTCCTGCTTCTTGCTGCTCATGGGCATGAACACGGTGGGACTGACATAGTCATTCCATAGCCGAAGAAAAAGTCACAGAAAACACGTACATCACAGCAGGGAGTCAACACGTGTCTAACCTATCCTCTACCGTTTCCTTAGCCCTTTCCTCCGCCAATTTTACCGGAAGCAGCCTAACCGGGGCCAGCCTGACCGGTGGACAATCCTCCATTTTTTTCCAGGCCATCTTCGAAAGCATGATGCAAGGCGTCTTGATTTTGAATGACAAGCGGGAAATCATCCAAGCAAACCGTCGCGGTCAAGAACTCTGCGACCAGCTCGGACGCCTGGGTCAGGATGCCGACTCAAGCAGCACGAGCAACGGCAGCGCCCGCCGCCCCCAAAATCAGCAAGAGGCCATTCCCGACGCGATTTGGAACGTTTGCCGCTCTTTATTATCTAGCCGTCAGGAATTCCCCGAGCACCAGGTGATTCCAGAAGAAGAGATCGAGGTGAGTGGCACAACACACCTCAAGGTCTATGCTCAGTGGCTCAATTTTGCCGATTCCGACACATCCTACATGCTCGTCACCCTAGAAGATCGCAGCGAAATGCTACGCAATCTAGCCCGCTGGGATGCCCAGCGCTATGGCCTGACAGCCCGTGAAGCAGAAGTCTGGCTGCTCAAATGCCAGGGATATTCCTACGACAATATTGCGGATGAGCTTTACATCAGCAGGAATACAGTCAAGAAGCACTTGAAAAGTATCACGTTCAAGCGTGAATGCAGCCTGAACGATCAGTAGGAGCAGCAGCCAGTAGGAGCAGCAGCCATTAGGAGCAGCAGCCATTAGGAGCAGCAGCATCCACCGGATGGCTCCCGCCCCGTTTCGTCGCTGACCTTCTGCATCATTGCGGCCCATCTAACGTAGTAGGCATCAGTCACCCAATCACCAGCAACCCCGACCCCTAAGGATTGAGATCATGACTCTACCCAAGCAAGCTCAACACAAGCGCCTCCAATCCGATCGCCTCCAATTCAATCACCCTCAGGCCAATCACTCTCAGGCCAACACCAGCACCACAGCTGAAGCGATCGCAAGGCCAACTCACCAGCGCCTACCTAACAAGCGTTTAATTGTGTGTTGTGATGGCACTTGGAACGAGCCCAGTGAGTCACCGATCAAGCAATCCCCCACTAACGTTTTCAAACTATCCCAGGCAATTCCCGCTCGCGATCGCCAGGGTGTCCCCCAACTCGTCAGCTATTTTCGGGGGCTCGGAACGGGCGGCGGTATCAGTCGATTGAGCGGCGGGTCTGTGGGGGCAGGGATTGACCAGGCGATTCAAGATGCCTACCTGTTCCTCTCCATGAACTACCAACCCGGGGATGAGATTTATCTGTTTGGCTTTAGCCGCGGAGCCTATACAGTCCGCAGCCTGGCTGGGTTTATCTATCTGGCTGGATTGCTGAAGCCCGAAGACATCAGCGGCGATGCGAGTCAGTCCGAGATCGATCGGATTGCCATTGCCAATCGCCTGGAGGAAGCCTATCAGCTCTACCGCTCTCGCAATATCAAACCGAACTCTGATCGAGCAGTGGCCTTTCGCGATCGCGACACCGCAAACTTTGGTCAGGTGCCCATTCAACTGCTCTGCTGTTGGGACACCGTCAGTGCCCTGGGCATTCCCGACTTTGTCCCTCTGGGTCCCTTGGGGGATTGGCTGAATCAGCGCTATCGCTTCCACGACTACAAGCTCTGCGCCAAAATCAAGCATGCCCTCCATGCCGTGGCCCTCGACGAAAAGCGACCCTCGTTTAATGTGACCCCCATGGAAGTAAGAGAAGGCCAAGACACCCACCTGGAGCAGGTGCTATTTCCCGGTGACCACGGCTGCGTCGGTGGCGGCACTAAAGCAACGCGACGATTGGCCAATGGAGCATTGCAATGGGTGCTCGATCGCATTGAGGCCCT
>CALIJJ010000048.1 GCA_938017515.1 uncultured Pseudanabaenaceae cyanobacterium | reverse complement strand
TCGGCACTGTTTTGGAAACTTGTGCAGGCGAAGCGGATTGCTTGACGGTGCTCAGGATGTGGGTGAGGGCGATGGTGCCAAACCAGCGAAAGATGTCGTTGCCGCCTCCGCTGGTTTGGGTCTTGGGGGAATGCGATCGCATTCCGTGGCTAAGCTACCTCAGTAGCTAGGACTGAGCTTCTAATCCAACAGGAAACGACGATGGAGGGGCTGCACAGGGCGAGCATTCATTTCGTCGATCGCTGCAGCGAATTGGTCAATTTGCGATCGCGAGACCTCAATGGGCTCTTTCATCACAATCCAGTTGACCACCTCAGAACAGGGAGGCGTGGTCAATGAGCCATAGTAGCGATAGAAACTATCGGTATCCGTAGGCAACAGATTGGCTACGTCCACCATTTGATCAGCAACGGTCTTCTCGTCTGCCTTGCTGGTGGGCATGGAGGGCCAAATGGCAGCAATCTCAGGATTTTCGAGACCCTCTTTCATGAACACACCCACAACAGCCAAAGCCTTGGTAACAGGGTTTTGGTGAACGAGGTGCACTTCCATGGCAATGGCCTCCCCTTCAACGGTGTGCTCGCTGGGGGTGTGGAAATGGAATTGCAGCAGCTCAAAGGTTTCGCCATCGAGGGTCAAGACACTGCCAGGTTCGTAGTTGACCTGGACAGTATGGCCGTTATTGAGGATCTTCAGGGGGGTGGGCTGGTAGGCCAGGGAGAGCTGGGCAAGCTCGGAATCGACGGCCCCTGTCAGGTTGATGGGGGATTGCTCTTGGCCCACGCTACAGGCAGCAAAGTCTTCGTTGAGCATCCCCCAATTCTCGGGACCGCCCGCGCCTTCCGCATAGCCCCAATGCGGCTTCTCCATCCCACCGGATTCGTGACTCCCTTCGTCAGCCTGCTCAGTCACTGACTCAATCGCGGGCTCGACGGGTAGCTTGTCCACAGGCAGCTTATCGATGGGCAGCTGATCATCAATGGGCAACCGTTCGAGGGGCGGCCGCTGAGGCTCGGCGGCGAGATGACCCGCAATCAGGCCAGTCGTCGAAAAACTGAGCAGACCGAGCACAAACAATCGTTTATGGATATTCATTTTTAATGCGGTTATATCTGAGCTGAGTTCTGACTCCCATCTCAGGGAGGGTATAAGTATTATTACTCAACACGAATCAAATTCTTATCTGTTTCGTTTAAGACTTATTAATCGATGGGCATTCACATTGCCATCGCCCGCCCAATTCAGTTCATTTATAGTTGATAAATCAACACTACAGTTGAGTTTGCATTGAGTTTTTGCCCACATTCCCAGAGCGTTCATTCCATAGAACATGGCGATCGCGCCCCTGCTCTTTGGCCTCATAGAGTGCTGTATCCGCAGCCCGAATTAACTTGGCACTGGTTTGGCTCATGCTCGGTAGGACTGCTGCAATGCCAATGCTGATGGTGACGTACTTATCGACGGGAGATGTTTCGTGGGGGAGTTGAAAGGCGCTGAGGCGTTTGCGAATTAGATTGGCGACGGAGACTGCGTTGTCACTGTTGGCACTGGGTAAAATAACGGCAAATTCTTCGCCGCCATAGCGCGCAACGACTTCTCCGGCGCGTTTGGCACTATTTTGTAAAATCTGGGCCACGGCTCGCAGGCAGTCGTCTCCAGCTTGGTGGCCATAGGTGTCGTTATATTGCTTGAAGCAATCCACATCACACAGCAATAGTGCGATGGGGTGATTATTGCGCAGGGCTCGCCGCCATTCTTGTTCTAGGGTCTGATCAAAATGACGGCGGTTGGCGATTTGGGTCAAGCCGTCTAGGTTTGCCAATCGATTGAGTTCTGCGGTCCTTTCTTCGACCTTTTTTTCTAGCTCGACATTCATGAGGCGGAACCGTCCCATGACCAGGGTAATACCGAGAATCGCCAGGGCACTACTGATCAGCATCACGGCGTAGATACCACTGAGTCCCTGCTGGGCAATGAGCAGGACGTTGTCGAGTGGTTGGGTGATGGTGAGGATGCCCCGGACGTCGCCGACTTTCCAGTCGGTCTTGGGGCTGGAGGCGATGGTGTTGTGGCATTCCACGCAGCTGGGTTTCATGCGCACGGCTTCGGCATAGCGGAAGGTGACGTGCTCGTTCAGCTTTTCTTTGCGGTGGAAGGAGCCTGTGGGGTTGCGTCGTAGGTGCTTGAGGGCGTCTTGCTCGAAGCGATCTTGGGGACCTCCGGTGGCTTGGCGATTGGGGAAGGGGTAATCGCTGTAGAGGCGGAATAGGGTGCCTTGGGAGCGATCGCTCAGTTGCTCACTCAATTCGATGGAGAAGGTGGCGGGATTGGGAATGGCTCCTGCGATGCCGTGGTATTCGGGGGTGACGGTGACGCCTTCCACTGCTTTTAGCTGACTGGTGACGTTGTCGCTGTAGAGGATTCGGGCTTTGTTGAGGGTGTTGAGGCTAATGCTGGCGTACTGTTGGGCCTGGGATTCGACGAGCTTCATGGAGAGGTGATAGCTGCCGATGAGTCCGATGCTCAAGCCTAGGCAGAGCAAGGCTATCAATATTTTTACGATATGTCTGCAAAGGAATTCGTAACTTCCCTTGAGGAGGGGGAATCGCTGGGATACAGACATTGAGGCAACAGAGGTACAGACCACACAGCTCTAGGATGGCAATCTTCTAGAGGTTTCGGTGCAGTGCCGATACTGGCTTTTGAGGCTGTCACAAGAGGACAGGATTACGCAGAGAGACCCCAGGATAGGCCGTAGAAATACGAGAGCGAACTCGCCCGTGTAGTGAAGCGATTTTAGAATGATGGGGGGCGCTAGTGAAGCGTTTGAAGCGGGGTGGGGTGGATGATTCGGTGATTCAGGAGGCGCTACAATGGGTCGAATAGTACAAAGCTTTTATTTGCATGGGCTAGCTGATGACCTCCTTGCAGATTACATCGAAAGTC
>CALIJJ010000047.1 GCA_938017515.1 uncultured Pseudanabaenaceae cyanobacterium | reverse complement strand
GGAGAACATTGAGATGCCGTTCAGGTCTGCCGGTCTTCTCCGACTGATTGCTATTTGATGCGCTGCACGCCTTCCTGTGATGAATCTGTCTTTTGCTCGTTCCTGGGTTCGCCGTTTGCTCATGGGCGCTGTGCTGCTCATATTGGCCTCCGTTTGGATTTTGTTGGGGGCGATGCCCGTGTCAGCGGCCAGTTGGGGCGCAGACTTTACCTACGCTGAGATCAGCGATCAAGATTTTTCGGGCCAAGATCTCCATGCCGCCAGCTTTGCCGCCGCTGAGGCGCGCCGTACGAATTTCCAGGGGGCGGATCTGAGTGCCGCCATTTTTACGAAGGGGGTGTTTGCGGGGGCGGACTTTACGGGAGCTGATCTAAGCCGAGTCCTGGCTGACCGCGTGGTTTTTGAAGGGTCCAATCTCACCAATGCGGTGCTGACTGAGATGACGGCCACCACCACCAGTTTTTATCTGGTGGAGATTACCGGCGCCGATTTCACCGATGCCATCCTCGATCGCTACCAAGTCGCCAAGCTTTGTGAGCGAGCTGAAGGTGTCAACCCCACCACGGGGGTTTCAACCCGCGACAGTTTGGGATGTCGGGACTAAAGCCTGTAACGGTTCCCAGGTGAGGGCCGCATCCAGGATGGCGGCGTAGCCCTGGGAGTTGGGGTGGAGACCATCGCTGCAGAGGCGATCGCCCCTCCATGCTTCTTCCTGGGCCATCCACAGCTCAAAAATATCTAGGTAAGGCACCTGCCGTTGTTCGCAGGCTTGGCGCGTGGTTGCTTTGTAACGCCGCTGGTCTTCGTGGCTGTAGTAGAGGCAGTCCATGAAGGGCATTTTCGCTTCGTCCACCGGGGGCATCCCCACAAAATAGACCTGCGTGGCTAGGCGTTGGGCCTGCTCGATCAGGTGGGCGATCGCCGCCTCAAACTGTCCAAATTCTGTATAGTTGCGGCCCCCCCCATGGCCCAGCCGTGCCGAGTCATTGGTGCCCACCGACAAAATAATGGCTTCGGGTAGCTGGTTGCGCAGTTCCCCGCGCCGGGAAAATTCCGCTTCTAATCGTTGGGTGACCTGCTTCACCCCGTCTCCGCGCACGCCCAGGTTGTAGAGCACTGGACCCTGTTGGCCTAGGCCCATCCAACGACGGCGCAATCCTTCAACCCATCCCCCCCGTTCTGGGTCGCCATAGCCGTAGACAGTGCTGTCTCCCAAGGCAATGACCTTAGGAGGGACAGTCAGCGTTGGGCGGGCGATCGCGACGGAGGGAGCCGTTTGCATGGGGAGTCCGCAGTACCTTAAATCTTCTTTAGGAGACTTAAACCTAACACTCTCGTTATTTCGTTGCAAACGTTCACAATTCCTTCATGAAGTTGTGTTTGTCAAGGGTGAATTGCCGTTGGAAACGTCATGGGTTTGACGGGGGGAATCCGGCCCTGGGGAGCATTTCCCGATCTTGATGGGGTGATTAAGATCAAGGAACACACAGCCCGTCACGGTGCCTTTGACCGGATTGGGCTTGATTCCAGGAGTAACCATGCCGATTAAAGACGATTCGCGAAAACCACGCCGGTTCCAGCTTGGCAATGTCTTATTGCTGGTGTCTGGCCTGATTTTGGTGGGCAATATCCTGTTGCCCAGCTTGCTTGGACCGACCATCTCTCGGGTTCCCTACAGCCTCTTCATCGACCAGGTGAGCGACGGCAAGGTGGAGCGAGCGTCGGTGAGCCAAGAAGAGATTCGCTATCAGCTCAAGACGGAGGATGGAGCCGAAGAGACGGTTCAAATCTTTAGTACAACCCCGATTTTCGATCTGGAGTTGCCCCAGCGTCTCGAGGACAACGGGGTTGAATTTGCCGCCCCTGCCCCGCCCAAAAATCGATGGTTCACCACCCTATTGGGTTGGATCATTCCACCACTGATTTTTGTCGGAATTTTCCAGATTTTTGCTGCCCGTCAAGGCGGTGGTGGCTTGGGTGGGGGTCGCGGTGCCCTGTCTTTCACCCGCAGCAAGGCCAAGGTCTATGTGGAGGGCGATGACACGAAGGTGACCTTTGCTGATGTGGCTGGGGTGGAAGAAGCCAAGGTAGAGCTGGAGGAAGTGGTCGAATTTCTCAAGTCTCCCAAGCGCTTTGTGGATATTGGCGCGCGTATTCCCAAGGGGGTTTTGCTCGTGGGTCCTCCGGGAACGGGTAAAACCCTGATGGCTAAGGCTGTGGCCGGAGAGGCCGGGGTGCCGTTCTTCAGTATTTCGGGCTCTGAATTTGTGGAGCTGTTTGTGGGGGCCGGTGCCGCTCGGGTGCGGGATCTGTTCGAGCAGGCGAAAAAGCAGGCTCCTTGCATCATCTTTATCGATGAGTTGGATGCCATTGGTAAGTCCCGCGCCAGCGGCCCGTTTGCCGGGGGGAACGATGAGCGAGAGCAGACACTGAACCAGTTGCTGACGGAGATGGATGGTTTTTCGGCGGGTGACGGCACGGTGATTGTTCTTGCGGCGACGAACCGTCCTGAGTCCTTAGACCAGGCCTTGCTGCGTCCGGGTCGCTTTGACCGTCAGGTGTTGGTGGACCGCCCCGATCTGTCGGGACGGGAGGAGATTTTGAAGATCTACGCCCGCAACGTCAAGCTAGAGGACGCGGTGGATTTGCATGCGATCGCCACTCGAACCCCGGGTTTTGCCGGTGCGGACCTGTCGAACTTGGTGAACGAGGCGGCGTTACTGGCGGCTCGAGCGAAGCGGACTTCTGTGGCCCAAGCTGACTTTAACGAGGCGATCGAGCGGGTCGTGGCCGGTTTGGAGAAAAAGAGCCGCGTTCTCAATGAAAAGGAAAAGACCATCGTGGCCTACCACGAAGTCGGACATGCGCTGGTGGGTTCTCTCATGCCCGGTGGCAGCAAGGTGGCCAAGATTTCCATTGTGCCTCGGGGGATGGCAGCCCTGGGCTACACGCTCCAGTTGCCCACCGAAGACCGCTTCCTCATGAGTGAGGAGGAGTTGCGGGGACAGATCGCAACGCTATTGGGCGGTCGGGCTGCGGAGGAAATTATTTTCGGCAGTGTGACAACGGGTGCAGCCAATGACTTGCAGCGGGCGACGGACCTCGCGGAGCGCATGGTGACGACCTACGGCATGAGTGACGTTCTGGGTCCCTTGGCCTATGAAAAGGGCTCCCAGAATAACTTTCTGGGCCAAGACGGCATGGGCAATCCCCGCCGTATGGTCAGCGAAGAAACCGCCAAGGCCATTGATTCAGAAGTGAAAGGCATTGTGGAAGCCGCGCGGGACCAGGCTCGCGGCATTCTCAACGGCAATCGGGAGCTGTTGGAAACGATTTCGCAGCAGATTCTAGAAACTGAGGTGATTGAAGGAGATCTGCTTCAGACGTTGCTGCAAAAAGCATCTTTGCCGGGGAGCGCAGTTCCTGCGGCTGTCTAGATTCTTCGACTATCTAGATTCTGCGGCTGTCTATCCGTTGGCTGTCTAAATCTATTGGCTGTTTAGAACCTTACAGTTGTCTTGGCTAAGTTCATCAACTCTTGATGTCTTGCAAATCGAGATTTAGCCTCGTGTTCTTGACAACATTGCATTGAGCTACGTACTGAATGATTAAGGAGGGAATCGCTGATTCTCTCCTGTTTTTTTATACATTTACCTAGACAGTTGAATCTGAAAATCTCTCTTTAGCCCATGCTGTGCTTGTTTTTCTCATGTGCTTATTGAGCACTCTTTTTCTTCTAAAAATCGAATGAAAGATTGGTGGAAGACAGAATTGATACTTCCATGGCGGTGGTCTGTTTTTCTATGGGAATGCCGTAAATAGGCTGCTCTGAGTATTTCTCCTGATCGAATTCTCTAGTGCAGAAATGCTTGAAGAATAGCTATCTCTTTTGGCGTTTGAGACAGGGCCTAATCTAACCCTTCTCGAATCCCAACCTTGCAGGCAGACTTCAACTCAGGCGATCATCGGCGGTACATTATGGAATCTCGATTTGACTCAGAAGAAATCAATATTCAAAAGTATCTCCAAGTTCTACAGCGTCGCTGGCTGCTGACAGCTGGTGTCTTAGGCGTTTCTGTCGGACTGGCCACTGCGGCGGCCAGTGTTCAGCAGCCCTCTTACACGGCTGAGGGGAGTCTGCTGTTTCAGCTCAACCGTGCTTCGTCCCTGTTAGAGGTGAATAGCAGCCTGGAGCAGCTCAAATCCCTAAATACGAAGGCGAGCCCCCTCAGTACCCAGGCCGTGATTCTGCAATCTGCGCCCATTGTTGAGAGTGCGATCGCCCGGCTTGATCTACGCAATGACGAAGGTGAAGTATTACAACCTGCAGATCTGCTGAGCAGCCTCACGGTGGAGCCGGTGGCGGGCACTGATGTCCTCAAGCTGTCGTTCGAGTCAACGGATGCAGAGATGGCGGCGGCGGTGGTCAACGAGATCATGCAGGCTTATATTGCCAACGACATCATCAATAACCGCACTGAAACCCGTGCGGCGCGGGAATTTATCACGGCCCAACTCACCCCCACCAAGTTGGAGGTGGATCAGGCCGCGGAGGCCCTGCGACAGTTTTTGGATACGAACCAAATTGTTTCGCTCCAGGATGAGTCCACTCGCTTGGTCTCGCTGGTGAGCGAGCTCGACTCGCGCATTAACACCACCCAGGCCGAGCTGGTGGACCTCAGTGCCCAGCTTGAAGTGCTGAAGCAACAGTCGGGACTCGAGCCTGGACAGGCTGTGGCGCTCAATTCGCTCAATAAGGCCAAGGGCGTCCAGGAAGTTCTGAGCAAATACCAGTCTGCCCAAGAACAGTTGGCAGAATCTAGGACGGTCTATGTCGATGACAGTCCCCAGGTGCAGGCCCTGGCGCGGGAGCAGCAGGCTTTGCAGGAGCTCCTCCAAGACCGCATTCGAGAGATCGTTGGTTCCGCCAAGGTGTCGGCGGGGCTACTTCAGCAAGGGGATTTGCAACAGGATCTGTCCGCACAACTTGTGAATACGGAGGTTTCCCGGGTTGGTCTGGAAAATCATTTGCGATCGCTGCTGAATACCCGCAATGTTTATCGCACCCAAGCGAGTCGGATTCCGACGCTGAAAAAACGCCAGGACGAGCTAGAACGTCGGCTCAAAGCCGCCCAGGGCATTTACGAATCTCTGCTGAAAAAGCTCCAGGAAATCCGTGTGGCAGAGAATCAAAATATGGGCAATGCCAGCGTCATCCAGCAGGCCAAGGTGCCCCAGGAAGCCAGCAATAAAATGCAGCTCATGCTGTTAGCGGGCGGTGCGTTTATGGGTCTTTCCCTGGGCATCGCTGCGGCTTTCCTCGCCGATCTGATGGACAAGTCTGTGCGCACGGTCTCCGACGCCAAGTCCCTCTTCGACCAAACCCTGGTGGGTCTGATTCCCCAATACAACACGGTGGGGATGGACGATGGAGTGGAGCATTTCAACGGGGTTTCGCCGCGTATTGTGGTGGCCAACTCACCGCGCTCCATTGTCAATGAGTCCTATCAGATGCTGCGGGCTAATCTCAAATTTATGAGTTCGGATCACCCGGTGAAGAGCCTGGTGATTACCAGCTCTGTGCCCGGGGAAGGTAAGTCTGAAGTGACGGCCAATTTGGCTGCGGCCATGGCCCAGGTGGGTCGTCGGGTGCTCATTGTGGATGCGGACATGCGCAATCCCTCCCAGCATCATCTCTGGGGGCTGGTCAATGCGGTGGGGCTGAGCAATGTCATTGTGGGGCAGGAGAAATTTGAAAACGCGGTTCAGCAGGTGAGCAATCGTCTCTCTGTGTTGACAGCGGGGGTTGTACCGCCCAATCCCCTGGCCCTGATTGATTCCAAGCGCATGGCTCGGTTGATTCAATATTTTGCCAAGCGATATGATTACATCATTTTTGATACGCCGCCCCTGGCGGGCATGGCTGACGCGGCGGTGCTCGGGACGATGGTGGACGGTGTGTTGTTGGTGACGCAACCTGGCTTGGTCAATGTGGACAGTGCCAATGCAGCGAAGCTGTTGCTAGAGCGCTCTGGTCCTAATGTTCTGGGTCTTGTCGCCAATGGTGTGGACCTGAAGAAAAATGGGGATAGCTACTTCTACTATGGGGGCGATAGTGCCTATGGTGCTCCTGCTTCCTCCAAGCCGAAGCGAAGATTGGTGCCATCCTTGGTTGCCCCCCGTTAGAGGCTGTCTACACCAGAGATCCATCCATTGATTCGTCCATCCGACTGCCTAAATCATGTCTGTTTCACCCGTTGAATCTTCGCTGTCAGACCCCGCTTTGATAGGAGTTCGCACCAGCACTCGCTCTGAACTCACGCTATGGCAACAGATTAAAGAAGACTGGATTGCCCATGGTAAAGACTGGACATTACCCGGTTTCCGAGCCGTGGCGGTGCAGCGTTTTGGGGTTTGGCGCATGGGGGTTGAGCCAAAGTTGCTGCGTGCGCCCCTGAGTGTTCTTTATCGTATGTTGTATCGTAAAGTTCGCAATGGCTATGGCATTGAGTTGCCCTACACGGTCAAGTTGGGACGGCGGGTGATTATTGAGCATCAAGGCGCCATCGTTGTTCACGGTTACTGCACCATCGGGGATGACTGTATCCTTCGTCAGGGCGTGACGCTCGGCAATCGTCATATGGATCGGCTATTGGATGCACCGCAATTGGGCGATCGCGTCAACGTGGGTGCCGGTGCTAAGCTCTTCGGTGCGATTCAGGTGGGGGATGATGTACAGATCGGGGCCAATGCCGTACTGCTGAAAGATGTTCCAGCGGGAGCAACTGCCGTAGGCATTCCCGCCAAGATTGTGAAGTCTCGCCAAACCTAAATAGAACGGATTCGAAATAGAACGGATTAGAGCGAATTGAAGCATCACGCAGGGCACTTTCTTGAGCCAGCGTGATGCTTCTTTTTTTGGGTCTTAGCAAGATTTTAGACATATTGAGCCGATAAAGGCGTGGATGATTGAGATTGATTTTTAATCAAAAATTTTCTTGTTGCTTTTGATTGTATGGGCATAATTTGTACCAGCAGGCAGCAATTTTCTGTTTCCTTCTTCGTTGAATAGCGGCGATCGCCTATTTGAGTACGTCGGCGCTTCTTGTTCAGCGAAAAATGGACGATATTAGCTGAATTTTACTCAGGATTAATGCAAAATAAAATACCCTTATCCAGTGCCATGGTTGGCACTGGAAATTTGGCCATTCGCTGTGCCGAAATATTGCTGGAGCACCATTGGACTGTGGCTGTTGTTATCTCATCGGATGCTGCTGTCCTCGCCTGGGCCCAATCGAGGCAGATTCCATCTGTATCTCTTGCTGATGTGGGGGCAACGAGAGACACAGATGCAACAACTGACTCTCTGGCCTTTGACTACCTATTTATTGTGGGGGACGTTGCGGTTGGCGATAGACCTGCCTTAGAACCGTGGATCCAACGGTCAACCCATGGCGCGATCGAATGTCATGATTCCTGCTTACCGCGCTATGCCGGATACAACGCATCGGCTTGGGCTTTGATCTCCCAAGCGGCGGCGGGTGGTGTCTCTTGGCATCAGATTTCTCATACCTGGTGTGATAGCAGCATGGGGGCTGAAGAGACCGGGGAGGGTGTGATTTGGGAGCAGGTTGCTGTGCCCATTGCGCCGGATGAGACCTCACTGACGCTCAATGCCAAATGTTATGAAGTGGCTTTAGACCGCTTTCAGTCTCTCCTTCCCCGGCTGTCTGGGGAAGTGTCTCCGTCGGCGGGTGAGAACCGGATTGCTGACGAGATGATTGGCCCAGGGGAGCGGCGTTATTTCCCGGCCTCGGCACGCCCTCGTGCTGCTGCGATTCTCGATTTCCAGCGCTCCGCTGCGGAATTGTCTGCGTTGGTACGTGGATTGGATTTTGGCTCGGGTTATGTCAACCCACTGAGCTTACCCAAACTTTGGCTCAGTGGAGCCCAGGGTTGGCCAAACTACTATGCCCTGGGTCAGTTGGAATGCTTGCCCCAGCCTTCTACAGAACTGCCAGGGACGTTAGTGAGCTGGGATGAGCAGCGGTTCTATGTCGCCACGGCAACGGTTGATGTGGCGCTGTCTGGTTTTGTGTCCATAACTGGAGCGTCCATTACGCCGGGTCAGTTGATACGGCAGCACGATTTGATGCGGGGCCAAAGATTGCCCTTGCCCACCGCGATAGAGGCTCAGGCACTTCAGCGATTGAGTGAGCGCTACGCCCAATCCGAAGCGTTTTGGATTCGTCGCTTGGAGACGCGTCAGCCCTTGAAATTGCCTGCGATCGCGACTTCTGAGCCCACCCCAGATTCTCTGCTCAACTCCATCAAGGCTCCTAGGGCTGATGCGGGTGAATCGGCGGTTATTCGCGATGCAACGGCCTGCTCACTGTGGCAACTGCCAGCATCACTACAGCCGGTGCTACAGGACTATCGAGCGCAACTCCCGCCGGACTGCGCTTCCTGGGCCCATCACCTTTGGCTGACGACAGCCTTTGCCGTATTTTTGATGCGCCTTAGCCCTGAGACCTACGGTGATTTTGACTTTGGCGTGCAGCCCATGGTTGCTGAAGCAAGGCTAGATCGATTCCAATCACTCTTTGCTGATGCTGTTCCCCTGCGAGTCCAGCCCAATCTGGAGCAAACCTTTGACCCAATCCTGGACCAGCTACGGACAGAGTGGCAGCAAGTCCGGACTAAGGGCACCTATGCTTTGGACCTTTGGCTACGGCGACCGATGCTCCGGCAGCAGTTGGATGGGGCGGCGATCGCGCTCCCCCTTGGAATCACCTGGGTTGACCCAGAACATCAATCCTGCCCAATGTCTGCTGCGTCCTGGCCTAAAGGGCGGCAGCTGACCCTTGTGATGGGTGCCGATGGTCTCGGTTCTGGGGAAATTGATGCTGAGGATGACGCGCTGAATGGAATTGCCTGGTATTACGATCGCCATCAGCTCTCTGACACGGCGGTGACACGGCTGCAGGCGCAGTTCTCTGCCTTTGTCCAGGGGATTCTTCAGCACCCCGAGCGCCCGGTGTGCCAGCAACCGCTCTTGCCCGAAACAGAGCGTCAGCAGGTGCTCTTGGATTGGAATCGAACTGCGGCGTCGTACAGCTGGGATTGTTGTGTGCATGAATTGTTTGAACAGCAGGTGGAGCGCACGCCTGATTGCATCGCGCTTCAATACCAGCGCAAGGGCATGACGTACCAGGCGTTAAACCAACGCGCCAATCAGTTGGCCCACTATCTGCGCAGTCGAGGGGTTCAACCTGAGGATCGGGTGGGGGTTCACCTCGATCGGTCCCTCGATATGATTGTTGCGCTGTTGGGGGTGCTCAAATCTGGTGCAGCCTATGTGCCGATGGATCCAACCTACCCCTCGGAGCGTCTGGCCTGGATGCAGGAGGATTCTGCGCCGAAGCTCGTGCTGACTCAGGCTCATCTCTTGGAGCGTGTCCCGGGGGGCGCGGCGGATGCGGTGTGCCTCGACGGCGATTGGGAGCGGGCGATCGCCCACCATTCCCCAGCGAATCCGGTGCCTGTGGCGACCCCCAAAAACCTGGCCTACATCATCTACACCTCTGGTTCCACGGGGCGTCCGAAGGGGGTGATGATTGAGCACCGTTCCCTTACCAATTTGTCCCAGGCGGTCATCCATGACTACAAGATTGCCTGCGATATCGTCCTGGAATTTGCCTCGATCAGCTTTGACATGGCCGTGGAGGAAATCTATCCCTGCCTGATTTCTGGGGGCATGGTGGTGATTCGTACGGCGGAGATGATCCAGTCCGTGTCAGATTTCTTGGCCCAATGCGATAGCTTGGGCGTTACGGTTCTCAGTTTGCCCACGGCCTACTGGCATTTGCTGGTGGCGGAGTTGAGTGCGGATCCGAGTTTACGACTGCCCGAAACCGTGAGGGTTGTGTTGATCGGGGGCGAAGCAGCCAATCCTAAACGCGTGGTGCAGTGGCAACAGATGTGTCATCGCACGGGCTGCCGGGCCCAACTGCTCAATACCTATGGGCCGACCGAGGCGACGGTGGACTCGACAGCGTACCACTTCGAGCTGCCTCCCCCAGATTCCCTCGATCCGCAGAATTCGCCAGCGGTCCCCATTGGTTATCCCATCAGCAATGTCACCAACTATGTTCTCGATCGCTACCAGCAGCCCGTCCCCATCGGTGCGCTGGGTGAGCTATGTGTCGGTGGTGCCGGGGTTGCTCGGGGCTATCTCAACCGCCCTGACTTAACCGCAGAGCGGTTTGTTGCCGATCCTTTCAGCTCGGACCCTGAGGCGCGACTATATCGCACGGGGGACTTGGTTCGTTACCGCGTCGATGGAGCGATTGAATATATGGGTCGCATCGATAACCAGGTCAAGATTCGCGGTTTCCGCATCGAGCTGGGGGAAATCGAAGCGGTGATCTCACAGCATCCCCAGGTCGAAGAAGCGGTTGTCATTGTGCGGGAAGACAGGCCGGGACAAAAGCAACTCGTGGCCTACGTGGTGCCTCAAGCGGGGGCTGCAATGACGACGGATTCCCTACGCCAACACCTGCAGCAAAAGCTACCGGACTACATGGTACCCAACGTTTTTGTGGAACTGGCTGCACTGCCGATGACCCCCAATGAGAAGGTCGATCGCAAGGCCCTACCCCAGCCCGATCCCTCCGCCCTGCAGTCCGATCGCGATGTCCATGCGCCCCCGAAAACCACCACCGAAAAGCAGTTGGCTGAAATTTGGGAGAGCCTCTTGGGGGTTGCGTCAGTGGGTCGGTTCGATAGCTTCTTGGCGTTGGGGGGAGATTCCCTCACGGCAATGCGGTTGTTTATGCAGATTGAGCGAGTCTTTGACCAGAAGCTGAGTTTATCGACGCTGTTTCAGTTTCCCACCGTGCAGGAACTGGCCCAAGTGATCGCCGGGGACGCTGAAGATGTTCCCAAGACGAGCATCGTCCCGCTGCAATCCCAGGGCACCAAACCACCGCTGTTTTTTGTCAATTGTTCCCAGGAGGGCAATCGGGTGGCCGCCTACGTGGGCGACGATTACCCGTTCTATGGCCTCAATATTTTTGGTACAACGGAGCGACTCTTTGAGCTGCTTGGTGCCCAGTGGAACCGTCTGACGCTCACTCACATCGCCCGACTCTTCATTGAGGACATGCAGCGCATTCAACCCCAGGGTCCCTACTACCTTGCGTCCTACTGTGGTGACACTCGCCTTGCCCTTGAGCTGGCCCACGAACTCCGCCGCCAGGGGGAAACGGTTGGGCTACTGGCGTTAATTGACCCCTGGTGGAATGATGCTCCACCCACGCTGCAATACCATCTGAACAATCTTCGCTACTTTGGGGTGGATTATGTGATTGAGAAGGCCCGCGAAAAGGTTAATTTGTGGCGATCGGATCTGTCTCTTGAGATGGAACGAATCCGTACCAAACTTCGACAGCGCTGGTCCCGTCAAGCACCATCGGAAAAGGATCGGGATATTGCCCTGTACGATGCATTTTGGCAGGCCTCCCATGTCTATGAGCCAGCGATCTACGACGGCAATATTATGGTGCTGTTGTCGGAGGAACTGCGTTTGGATCAAACCGGAGAGCTCGATGATGTTTGGCGTGCATTTTCAGCGGACTATCCCGTGTTCCCGGTGCCGGGTTATCACCATGAAATCTTTGATGAGCCGGGGATTAAGATCATTGGCGAACGACTGGGACAGTCCATTGATGCTGCAATCGTGACTAAGGCGATGAGTTAATTAGGGCGATAACGGACAGTCCCCAATCCCATGCCCCTGTTTGAGCCCGATGTACTGGGAATTCAAGGGGATGGGATTGGGGCTTTTGCTGGGAGCTAACTTACGGATCTGTGATGGTGCAGGGAGGCTATTGGGATGTGACACTTTTGGTCTGCTGAGTTCCTTCCTCAGGATGTCCTTGATCCGGAAATCGGTTGCTCAACTTCGGCAGTGACAGAGCCACCATCACATACAACACCCAGTAGATGTTGCTGAGGCGTAGGAGGTAGCTCTCGGTCACATTGTTCAGCGCGAGGAAAGTCAGGATACCCAACGGCCAAAGGTCGCCGCTGCTGCGGGCCACTGTGGCTCGGCCAATGGCCTGAAACAGTGCGCGAAAGAAACTGATCAGAAACAGTGCAACGCCAACCAAGCCCACATCCAAGGCCACCTCAATCAGGCCATTGTGAGAGTGGGGCGGGATGAAATTAATTGCAACAGAAAGACCTGCTTCGAGGGCGTAGGGACTGTCCGGGGCCCAGAAGGCTGCGCGGCCGTAGCCCAGTAATGGATTGTCCTGGATGCGCATCAGCATGACGCCCCACATGGGCGTGCGGCCCGTCAGTGTGTGGTCTTTGCCTAGACTGGTCAGTAGCGGTACCCACTGGCTCACGGCGAAGACTAGACCACTGCTAACTACCATGAACGTTAAATCAAGGGCAATGACCGCGACTTTGCCGCGTAGCTTGAAATTCTGACAAAAGTAGATCAGTGCCATGACCAGCATTGACACGACCAAGGCCGTTTTGGAGGTTGAGAGCAGGATCAGCATCACACTGAGACCGACGCCTAACCATCCCCAGCGGATTTTGCCCATGCGATCGGTGGCCAAGAGAAACCAGCTCACGACCCCTACGATCATGTAGCTCCCCAGGGTGTTTTTGTAGTCGAAGAGACCTCGCCAAGCACCGGGGTGATCGTCGCTGTGAATGGCAACAGCGGGCATGGTAATCCCTGCTCCGAGGGACAGAATGGCGCCCAGGCCAAAGGCGGTGGCGACCAGTTTGACCTGCTGCCGCAGGGTGAATCGGGTGGCCATGTAGAGGCCGAAGGAGGTCATTTGTAGAACTTCGCGGGTCCCTTCCTTCGAGACTTCGGGATAGATGGACCAGAGAAATGAAAGGGATTCGAGCACGACTAAACCCCAGAGCCAGGGGTCACGCGTTGCGGTGTAAAGGGCGTGTTTGTAGCGGGGAATCAAGAGCGCGATCGAGCCAAACCACACGAGATAGCGCCAAAGGGAGATGACGGCATCGGGTAACAGTTGTGGGACACCCAGAGGTGACATAAAGAACAGCAGTCCAATGAGAGCAAAACCGCGTTCCAACCAAGCCAGGTTTGAAAGCTTTGGAGATTGGGGGGAAGCAATCGTCGGAGATGTCGTCATAGATGTAAAAAATGTTGCATCAACTGTGAATGCTTGAGGTGATTTTGATCAAAGAATCACAGTTGAAATAAACAACGATTCCTGATGAATTTTATTGACTGAGAATGACTACTCATTCGGTCGTTTGAATGTTGTGTTGCGGTTGATTTGAGCGGCACTCAATAAATCGCGAGTGCCTAATAAACAACTCATCAAACAAACGCCGTCCTGTTCTAAGTTCATTTTTATCTCACTCCTTATGAAGGCCAATCCCATCAATGTGATTCGATCCAGGGTTTGGATTCTAATTTTCCTTGGACTGGCTGCTTGTTTGGCTCAAGGTCGAGCGGGCGGCAGTTGGAGCAACGCTATTTGGAATAATGGTGTCTGGCGCAATAATCAGCAGCGGCCTGAAAAACGGCTTGATATTCAGGACCTATATACCGTTCAATCTGATGTCTTGGCAGTCCGGATTGATAGCGGCAAAACAATTTATGGTCAACAAACGGTTTACCAGGCGCAATCCGAGGATTCTCAATCTGTTGATGAGGATGGCAATGTCTGGGTTGAGCGGGCGGATAAGCCTTTAGGGGCCTTGGTGGGGCCCAAAAAAGATGTTTTACGTCGTTTTGATCGCGTGGAGGGTGCCCCCCTTGATGTGAACTGGGCCAGCCGAGCCCACACGTACCGCATCATCTCTGAGCAAGATCCCCACTATCAAACGGGTCAACGTCCTGGACAGGTGTTTCGCAAGAGTAAACCCAGCGATCGCGCCCAAATCACCCCCTGGGATGCCGCTTGGCCCCAGACCCATGTCCTCTATCTCCAACTGCCCCACCCCCTGCAGCCCGGTGCCAGCTATCGGTTGGAGGTTGTTGGTGCATCTGAACCCTCCGTGGCAAAAACCTTTCACTACCGTCCGGAGCATCAACGCAGTGAAGCGGTCCATGTTTCCCAGGTCGGTTTCCATCCCCAGGATCCCAAAATCGCGTTTATCTCTACCTGGATGGGCGATGGGGGGGGGCTGGATTATTCAGAAGATTTGGACTTTTGGGTGATGGATACGCAGTCTCAAAGGTCGGTCTATCGCGGAAATGTCACCCTGCGGCGGCGGCAGGATGAAGCGGAAGATGCGCGCGATCGCAACTATAATCACACCCCCGTCTACGAACTCCGCTTTGATGCCGTGACCCAACCCGGCACCTACCGCGTCTGTGTTGAAACCGTGGGCTGTTCGTTTGATTTCGCGATCGCCAATGGCGTTTGGGCCCAGGCATTTGAACTGTCCACTCGCGGGATTTTTCACCAACGCAGCGGTATTGCCCTCGGTCCCCCCTGGACGTCGCTGGTGCGATCGCGCCCCTTCCATCCCGACGACGGCCAAGTGATTTATCAATCCAAAACCTCGCTGCTGGAAACGGGCAACGGTCTCCATTACGAGTGGGACAATTTCGCACAGCTCGTGGCGGGTAAAACCTCGCGCCAGGTGAAGGCCTGGGGGGGCTACTTTGATGCCGGGGACTGGGATCGGCGCATTCAGCATTTGGAGCTAGCGCGGTTGTTGTTGGAACTCCAGGCGATCGCCCCCCAAACCCAAGCCCTTGTCCTGGATGTCCCTGAATCGCGCAATGATCGGCCCGATCTATTGGATGAAGCGCTCTGGGGCATCGACTTTTTCCGGCGACTCCAGCTCCCCAATGGCGGTATTCGCGGCGGCATTGAATCCGCTGAACATCCCCGCTGGGGGGAGACGAGTTGGCAGGAAACGCTGGATGTGATGGCCTATGGAGCGGATGTGTGGTCGAGCTATGTCTACGCGGGAGTGGCGGCGCGGGCGGCCTGGCAGATGCAGGCGCTCTGGCCGGGGCAGGCGGCGATTTATCAGGAGAGTGCGTTGCGGGCGATCGCCTATGCCGAGCAGGACTATGCCAGACTGTCTGACGCTGAAAAAGCGACCCTCCATCATGGTGTCCGAGATGCTCGCAACCTAGCTGCGGTTGAACTGTGGCGTTTGACCCAGGACTCAGACTGGCACGATCTTTTTCTCAAAACGACGGTACTCCAGGACCCCCACCAGCCCTTACACCGGTGGGAACACCATGATCAGCGAGATGCCGCCTTTGTCTACCTGCGTTTGGCCCCCGAGCAGGCGGATGCAACGATTCAGGCCCAAGCCCGTGTGGCGCTACTCGCTGAGGCAAACACCTCCCTGGCGCTGGGCCAGCAAACGGCTTTTGGCTGGACGCGTATGGATCCCATGCGCCCCATCGGTTGGGGCGGCAGCTTTGGTAATCCCAAGCTGACGACACTGATTCGTGCCCATGTCCTCACGAAAGATAAAAAGTATTTAAAGGCTGCGCTCCTGGCTTCCCAGTTTTCCACCGGAGCAAACCCGCTCAACATGACATATACGACTGGACTGGGTCAGCGATTTCCCCGTAATCCCTTAGTGATTGATCAACGGGCACTGGGACAAGCCCCCCCATCGGGGATTACGGTTTATGGTCCGTTGGATCCAGGGGATCCGGAGGCGATTCAAGCCGACTGGCATGCTCAACAGGTGGCGGGCCAAGTCTATCCCAAACTTCAGCGATGGCCAGCAACGGAGTCCTATTTTGATGTCTATTTGTTCCCGGCGGTGACGGAGTTCACGGTCCATGAAACCTTGGCTCCCGTGACCTATGCCTGGGGCTATTTTGCCTATCGAGAGGGGGAATAGCAGTATGTTTAGGCCGGGATTTCAATGGCGTATCTTGAGATTTTGATGTGATATTTAGTGAGTTTCTTGGGGCTGTTCGAACCTGTTAATGTATGAAAAAGTACAGTAATTTTCCAGCATATTAATCGACAGAATCCTTTGCAGAAACTTGTTCTAGAAACTACGGGTATTTTGTCGTTTGTCTGTAGAAAGGAACGGTAGATGTAATTCATTGCGCCAACGTTCCACATTGGGCTCTTATTCCGTTCAATGTTGGTCACGCAGGCGTTCAACTCGGGGTCTGATATGCAAATGCGAGTGGGTTATCTGGTCAACCAGTATCCCAAGGTGAGCCATAGTTTTATTCGGCGTGAAATTGCAGGGGTTGAAGCCTATGGCATTCCTGTTTCCCGCTATTCCGTGCGTTCCTGTGCGCCGGAGCTGGTGGACCCTCGGGATTTGGAGGAATTATCCCAGACAAAGATTTTGCTAGAGCAGGGCAAGGTGCCCCTCATGGCTGCTGGACTGCGAGTGGCGTTGCGATCGCCCCGCCGTTTCCTCAGTGCCCTGGGCCAAGCCATTCAACTCGGGCGCAGCTGCGACCAGGGCATCCTCAAGCATGTGGCCTACTTGATTGAAGCCTGCCTATTGCTGCAATGGTGCCAGCAGGACGACGTTCAGCATCTCCATGTTCACTTCGGTACCAACTCTGCCACGGTCGCGTTGCTGTGCCATCACCTCGGTGGACCCAGCTACAGCTTTACGGTCCATGGCCCCGAGGAATTTGACCGGGCACCGGGATTGGCCCTCGATCGCAAAATTGCAACGGCTTCCTTTGTGGTCGCCATTAGCTCCTTTGGTCGTAGCCAGCTCTATCGTCTCTGCCCCTACGAAGCCTGGTCCAAGATTCAGGTGGTTCACTGCGGTGTTGACCAGCAGTTCCTCGATCGTCCCGATACGCCTGTGCCAGACAATGCCCGTCTGGTTTGTGTAGGACGGTTGTGTGAGCAAAAGGGGCAGGCTTTGCTCGTGGAAGCGATTCGGCGTCTGCGCGAGGAACAGGTGCCAGTGGAGCTGATTCTGGTGGGGGATGGTCCCCTGCGGGCGGAGATTGAGGCGGTGATCGCCCGGGCCAACCTCCAGGACTGCATTACGATTACAGGCTGGGCGAGCACGGATGAAGTTCGAGAGACGATTTTGTCCTCCCGAGCCTTGGTGTTGCCTAGTTTTGGCGAAGGGTTGCCCGTCGTGATTATGGAGGCATTGGCTCTGGGGCGTCCCGTGCTCAGTACCTACATTGCCGGGATTCCTGAACTGGTGGAACCGGGGAAGAACGGTTGGTTGGTGCCTGCGGGGTCTATTGATGGGCTGACCGATGCGCTGCGATCGCTGCTCACGACCCCGACTGACGAGCTTCAGCGTCTCGGTGAAGCGGGCCATCGGGCCACGGCTCAACACCATGATGCCTACGATGAAGCCAAAAAACTGGCCCAGCTCTTTACCCAGACTTGTCCGACCAAAACCCGCGTGACTTCCACCTGCGACTCCTAGCTCCCCTTCCTCCCTTACTTTTTATGCTACAAGCCCTCAAGCGCCCAGCGGTGCGCGGTACGCTCTGGATTTTGGCGAATTACGGTTTGAGCCAATCCCTACGATTTGGCAGCAACCTGATTTTGACTCGTCTGCTGGTGCCAGAATTTTTTGGCCTCATGGCCCTCGCCAATACGTTGCGCATTGGCCTAGAACTGATGTCCGACATGGGCATTGACCAGAGCATTATTCAAAACAAACGAGGGGATGAGCCTGATTTTCTCAATACAGCTTGGACGCTGAAGATTATCCGAGGCTTCTTTCTTTGGATTCTCTGCCTTGCAATTACCGTGCCGGTGGCCCAGTGGTATGAGGATGATCGTCTGCGGCTACTGATTCCCATTGTCAGCTTAACGACGATTTTTCAGGGCTTTAATTCAACGTCGATTGCCACTCTCAATCGACGGATGCAGCTCGGCATTTTCACCATTTTTGAGCTGGCGATTCAAATCTTTAGCCTGACGGTTCTGATCGCTTGGGCCTGGTTCAGTCCGAGTATCTGGGCCTTGAGTCTCGGGGGGCTGGCGGGCATTGTGGCGGAGATGGTGGCCAGCCACTTTTTGTTGCCCAACTATCGCAATCGCCTTGCTTGGGATTGGGATGCATTCCATGTCATCTTTGCCTTTGGTAAGGGCATGTTTTTTGCCACAGCATTGATGTTCCTGGCGGATCAGGCCGATCGCTTCCTGCTGGGTAAACTCATTTCCTTTGAGGCTTTGGGAGTCTACACGATTGCCTTTACGCTCGCGACCCTTCCGCGTGAGGTGCTCAAAAACCTCAGCTATCGCGTCCTCTTCCCCACGGCTGCAAAGAATGCAGAATTGCCCCGTTCGGAATTGCGAGCTGCAACCCAGCGCCATCGCTGGCTCATCCTGTTGGGGACGGCGGTGGGTCTGTCGCTGCTGACGGCCTTTGGCGATTTTGCCATTAGCTTGCTCTACGATGAACGCTACGCCGCCGCCACCTGGATGTTGCCCTTGATGGCGTTTGGGGTTTGGTTTTCAGCCCTGTTTTACACGGCAACCCCTGCTTTATTAGCCCTTGGCAAACCTATTTATACGGCCTACAGCAATTTTGGCCGACTGTTTGTGGTCGTTTTTGGCCTTTGGTTGGGTTTCCAGATGTATGGTCTCGTGGGAGCCGTTGTGGGGATTGCCTTCAGCGATTTAGCCTCTTATCTCGTGCTCTACTATGGTCTGTTGCGTGAGAAACTTTCCTTTGTGCTTCAGGATATCCAACTGACGCTCATCTACTTTGCAATGTTGGCTGCTGTTCTGGGGCTGCGTTACTGGCTTGGGTGGGGATTGCCCATCGATGGAATTTGGGCGACGTAGTCGCTGAAGCCGTGAGCTCAGCTAACGTTAAACTCAGCCCCTTGCTCCCAAAGCTAAGGAAAGGGGCGTTAAAAAGCCCCTCTTCCCAGTACGGGAGAGGGGCCAGAACTTTATGCAAGCGGTCTAATGCTTGCCAATGCCGTTCTCTAGGCCGCTCTGCTGGCTTTCAAAGACCGGCTGGCTTTCAAATAGTTGTATGCGATTCGCAGGCCACAGCCCAGACCATTACCCAGGCCAAAGTGTTGCTGGAGATAGGGCTTAGACTCGGGGACGCTGAAGACTTTTTTGATGCCATCTTGACCGGCGAGTTGACCCACCGCATGGGAAAACAAACGATCCGCGTAGGGACCTGCCTGGGGGAACTGCTGCTTGAGGTAATAGGAGGTTTTGATATCCGTGGCAGCGTCCATGAAGCTAATGTTGGTGCGCTGCTCGTAGAAGTTTTTTCCATGCATTCGGTGGACTGCCAGTTTTTCCGGCACGAGCAACCCCGCAGCCAAACACGTTGAAGCCAACCGCAAAAAATTATCGGCACAGATCCGCATTGCTGGGGGGACAGCCTGGAGTTGCAGCAGCGTGTCGCGGCGGAAGCAGAGACCGCTGGTGGCGGGAAGGTAGGGAAGAGAGTCTCCCTGGCGGAGAGCTGGACGGAAGTCAACACTAGCAAATTTGGTCAGGATGGGGCGATCGCCATCGGGCAGCTCCTTCCCCTCACCGTCCACCTCCTGCAATTCATGGAACAGCCACCCAGCTTCGGGATATTGCTCAAAATACTCGACGATGCGGCTGATTTTTTCCGGCGCGAAATAGTCGTCTGCATCTAAAAAACAGAGAATTTCGCCCCGGCTGGCCGCCACCCCCGCATTAAACGCCGATGCCTGTCCACCATTGGGTTTGAACACAGGAACGATGCGTTGGGAGGCAGGAGCGATCGCCTCGTTGGCCAGGTTGCAGTACCGTTCGATCACTGCACAGGATTGGTCGGTCGAACCGTCGTCCACCACCACCACTTCCACATGGGGGTAGGTTTGATT
This sequence comes from uncultured Pseudanabaenaceae cyanobacterium, assembly GCA_938017515.1. Taxonomy (GTDB): domain Bacteria; phylum Cyanobacteriota; class Cyanobacteriia; order PCC-9006; family JAAUQQ01; genus JAAUOP01. Next base: position 24,341 of record CALIJJ010000047.1, on the reverse strand, counting down.
GAGGGTGCTTTCGAGCGCCTCTGGTAAGTAGCTTTCGTAGTTGTAGTTATTGATAAGGATGCTGACAAGGGGCGATCGCGTTTGACGGGTCTGGGCGTCGCTCGTTACTGTACTCGTCGTCACCGGGGGAATGGGCGAGGGCGAAGTCATAAATGCTGGTCCTGAGTTGCAAGATCAAGTGAATGGGGAACGCGTTATTGATAGACGCTCCTCTATTCCAATCTTCCGGATAAACCGTCTAGAACCGGAGCTTTCCTCGGATGTGGGGAAGGTTTTGCGAGATGAACATTGAGGTAAATCTTTGGTGAAGTCTTGTTTTGGCCCATGGTTCTTGTTTGGGCTAAGTCCGTGCTCTGTGGGCGCAGAAGTAGTATTTGAAACGGCAATGCTGGATGCATGAATGTCTGACCATTGACGGCGTTTCTCCAAGTGCTAAAAGGATTGGCTAAAATGCAGGTAGGTTCAATGGAATGGTTTTTTATGTGAATCATTTTTCGATGTGAATCATTTTCCGATCCAAGCAATGGCGTAAGGAGTCAGGCAAAATGGATGCTTCCATGGCAATGACGAAGCCGACGACGGTGGGTGAGGTCAGGCTGGCGTATCAGGAGCAGGATGCTGCGCTGACCCTACGGGAAGGATTGGATATTTATTACGCCGCAAATACGGGGTTATTTGATACGAGCCAGGCGTCCAGTGAGACCTTGGGCACGTATTTAAAGAATCATGATGTAACCCACGTTGTCTTTGGGACAACTACCGCGATGGCGGATGAAATGTTGCAGGATATGTGGACCTTTTTGGCGGTTGATGTGAGCAAGAAGGCGTATGTGTTTGATTTCTTGGGGACGGATGAGTCGAAGGTGATTATGAAGTCGCTGAAGCCTTGGGAGACGTTGAAGGTGATGGTAATGGCGCTGCCTGCGTGGGGGAAGATTGTTGTGCGATCGCGCCAGATGACGAAGAAATGGCCCTGGACGGGTTGGGAAGGTTATTTGGATATGCCGCTGGGGGAGATTCGTCGAGCGTTTAATCTTCAGGTGCTGTAGGAGCATCCATCCCACACTCTCAGACCCCTACAGTCAAGTGGGGTCTGACAACAGTCTCGTCCCCTATTCGCGAATCCAGTTTGTGACGCCACCGGGCTTATCAATCAACGTAATGCCCTGGGCTTTGAGGTCGTCGCGGATGCGGTCGGATTCGGCGTAGTTCTTGGCCGCTTTCGCGTCGGCTCGCTGCTGGATCAGCGCTTCGATGTCAGCTTCGCTCGGACCATCCGCGACTCCTGTGTCCACTTCGGCCTCTGCTTCAAGCCCCAGTACTTCGGCTAGATTGACTAGCGTTTTCCAATGCTGCTGAAGAATGGTTGCATCCGCATCCGTCTTGCCTTCGTGGACGATGATATTGCCGACGCGACGGAGTTCTTTGGCGAGTTCGTAGAGGACGGCGATCGCCCCCGACGTGTTCAAATCATCATCCATGGCGGCGTTGAAGCGATCGCAGGCATCCGTATCGAAGTCAGCTTCACCGCTCCAGCCCAGCGTTTTGCCGAACTGGTCACCAAACAGGAGGCCTTCTTTCAGGGTTCCCCAGCCGTTTGTTGTGGCGGCGATCGCCTCGTCAGTAAAGTCAATCGGTTTGCGGTATTGCCCCTGCAACAAAAAGAGCCGCATCACCATCGGGTCAACGCCCCCTTCATCGAGGAGCTGACGAATCGTTGTGAAGTTGCCTAGGGACTTGGACATTTTCTCGCCGCCGACGTTGACCATGCCGTTGTGTAGCCAATAGTTGGCCAGGGGATGGCCCGTGGCGGCTTCGGACTGGGCAATTTCGTTTTCGTGGTGGGGAAATTGTAAATCTGCACCGCCCATGTGGATGTCGATGGTGTTGCCGAGTTCGTCGCGCACCATGGCGGAGCATTCGATGTGCCAGCCGGGGCGACCGTTACCCCAGTCGGATTCCCAGAAGGGTTCGTTGGGTTTGGCGGCTTTCCAGAGGGCAAAGTCGAAGGGGTCTTGTTTTTTTGTGTCTTCGGGTGTTGCGGGTGCATCCACTCGACCGCTGCGGCCTGCTTCCATGTCGTCGAGGGTGCGTCCGGCGAGTTTGCCGTAGCCGTCGAATTGGCGCACGCGGAAGTAGACGTCGCCACCGGAGGCGTAGGCCATTTCTTTTTGTTCGAGTTCGTGGATCAGCCGTTTGATGCCGTCGAGGGTGTGGGTGGCGCGGGGGTAAGAGTCGGCTTCTTTGACGTTGAGCCGCGCCATGTCTTCGAGATAGGCGGCGATGTATTTTTCGGAGATGTCCTCCATGGTGACGCCTTCTTTGAGGGCGCGGTTGAGGATTTTGTCGTCGATGTCGGTGAAGTTTTGCACGTACTGGACGGCGTAGCCGCGCCAGAGCAGGTAGCGGCGCAGGGTGTCCCAGGCGACGTAGCAGCGGGCGTGCCCGAGGTGGCTATAGTCGTAGACGGTGACGCCGCAGCAGTACATCTTGACCTGGCCTTCGGTGAGGGGCTGGAAGGCTTCTTTTTTGCGGGTCAGGGTGTTGTAGAGCTGGAGCGCCATTGGACTGGATAGAAAAAGGATTTTTTAACCTTCCAATTGTAAGGGCCAAGATACCGAGTGTTCGTCCTAATCTGGGAGTATCCTGAAATCTAACTCCAATGACTCACAGTCCAAACGTTGTCAGAGAGGGCTTTCTACTTGATAATGTCGATCGCGTTTCTTCGGAAACATCAGTATCAGCATTCCACCTAGCATGACCCTAGCGGAGGCAACTGCCCATGGCCAATAACCTCCAACCCCAGTTCACCGAAATCCTCACGCTCATCCAAACGGCTCAACAAAAAGTCCTCACAACTGCTAATAAAGAACTTATTCAGTTGTACTGGCATATTGGCAGATACATCAGCCAACGCCTAGCTGCCAGTGAATGGGGCAAAAAAACAATCCAACAGCTTGCTGATTTTATTCAAACCCAAGAACCCGGTATCAAGGGATTCGAGCGGCGTAACCTCTACAGAATGCGCCAGTTCTACGAGACTTACCCAGGTGAAGAAATTGTGTCATCACTGCTGACACAATTAAGCTGGACGCATCATTCCATTCTCATCTCTCGTTGCAAAACCCAGGAGGAGCGCTACTTCTACCTGAACCTTGCAGCTACCGAACGCTACAGTACCCGCGAACTCGATCGCCAAATCAACAGCGGCATTTACGAACGCACCCGACTGGCTGACGGCAAAATTCCAACTCAACAGCCCCAACTGGCTGGCGTCTTCCGTGACAGCTACGTCCTCGATTTTCTCAATCTGCCCCCTGACCACTCTGAAAATGACCTCAAAACTGCACTGGTCCGTTGTCTCAAGGATTTCATCCTGGAATTGGGTCGTGATTTTACGTTCCTCGGCGAGGAGTATCGGCTTCAGGTTGGCAGCAGCGATTTTTTTGTTGATTTACTCTTCTTCCACCGCGAACTTCAGAGTCTGGTGGCCTTTGAGCTCAAAGTCGATAAGTTCAAGCCGGAATATTTAGGTCAGCTGGAGTTCTATTTGGAGGCACTCGATCGCGACCTCAAGAAGCCCCATGAAAATCCCAGCATTGGCGTGCTGCTCTGCCGGGACAAGGATGATGAGGTGGTGGAGTATGCACTGAGCCGTGCGCTGAGTCCGACAGTTGTGGCTGAGTATGAGACGAAGTTGATTCCGAAGGAAACGCTGCGGCGGAAGCTCAACGAGTTTTATGAGCGTTTTAGCTTGGGCAATGGTTGATGCTGGCTTTACTGATTACCCTGTGTACTAATCGATCAGTCCTTTCTCACGGGCACGTATTTGCGCCAATGTCCTGAGATTTCGGCCAACCTCACGCTCGCTCTCAGGATCAATGTCGAGCACATCATACAATTTCCGCCAGTAGTGCCTTACCGTACCTGCCTGAATCTGCATTTTTTCTGCGATCGCCCTATCCTGCAACCCTTCCGAAAAAGCTAAACGCAAAACTTCCAACCATTCAGGCTTGACTTCGATTCCTGGCTGAAGCGAACGAATACGTCTGAGTCTTATGAATTTGGGTTGATCAGCAAGGATTTCTTCGATTGGGGATGCAGGGGTGGCAGAGGGCTGTCCTTCTGAGGTATCCCTTATCTCCAATTGCTCCATGGGTTGAGGTTGCTGCTGAGACCCAGCTCCTTCTGTCCGCAATCGCTCCAGCCGCTGCAACGCCCGCAGTGCCTTCATATCCCGTCCCTGCGCCGCCACAATCACCCGGATCCAAATCTGCTCCGCCAGCTCCAGATTGCCACCCACCTCCGCTTCGTAGGCATCCTCCTTCATCACCGCAATATCCGCCAACGTCGCACAGCTCGGCTGCAGAATAAAATGTAACTTCTCCGCCGGATCCGCCGCCGTCCGAGGCATCTGCTCCGGCCACTTCTTATATTGCTGACACAACCTTGGGACTCTATCCCGCAGATACTGCCCTAGCCGCTCCACCGTCGCACAGTTGCGCTCACCACTCAGCCGCAACGCTTCTAACAGTGCATAGGTAAACGCCCCATGCCCCAAATCCTCAATCTCCCAAGACTGCTCCGTTGGCCCACAGGACGACACCGTAATAATCCCCGGCTGCGTCTCCGCTCCGATTCCGCCGCCGTCCCGCGCCCCCTCCGTCCGGCAAGCATCCAGGAGCAAAATCACATTATCCGCCCCGCAGCGGATCAGTCGCTCCCGCACATCATTCACCGAAATCGCCGTCCGCTCCACCGCTCGCGGATTCGCATCCTGAGGCATCAAAAAATCCTGATTGCGATGCTGCCCACCATGGCCCGCAAAGAAAAACCAGCAGTTATCCCCCTTCTCCAAAAACGGCTGGTTAAACCGATCCTCCAACAGCGAAATCAGATTTCCCACCGTCGGCTGCGTTGAAATCCGACTGCCATTGGGCAAAATCTGCGGCGGCGAATCATCCGTAAATAGCCATACCCCCTCAAACCGCGCCTCATCCACGAAAAAATCGCGCATCGCCTCCGCATCCCGCTTCGCAAAACGCAGTTGCGGGAAGTTCGTGTACTGATTAATGCCAATGACGAAGGCCCAATTGCGTGACATTAGTTGCTGGAGGTAGCGTTGCCTGAAGTGGATGAATCCGAGGTGGATGAGTCCGAGGTGGATGGACTCGAAGCAGGTGCTTTCTTAAACTTCAGCGTCATCGCACCCTTTCCGCCCGTTTTCACGCCCGAGCCCATCAAACTAATCTCACCCTCGCCATTCACCTCCACCGTCAACTCCACCTCCTCCAGCTCCATCCCCGCCACATCCCCAGCGCTATATATGGCGTGCTTCAGCACCCGCCCCGTCACTTTCAAAAAATCCTTTAGATTCTGTTCCAACCACGACGCACTCACCTGCACTCGACCCGAACGAGAGGTTCCACCTTTGGAAATGGGCGCAGGCGATGTCCCGTAGGGATTGTTTCCCAAATTCCAATCTCGACTACCATCCCGCATTGGCTCAGCCGCCGGAGGCACAGTAGCCAATGCCCCACCCTCGTCGGTCACAATCTAGATGTATTCGTCAGACATCACGCCGGCGGGCCAAGTCCGTAATTTCTATGAGACTATTTTATTCCCTTAGACGGCTTTGTTGCACGATTGAGTTGGATTACCTATGTCTGCCTCAAATGCTTGGACCGCTTGGGCCAATGGAGACAACCGCCCATGACCGTTGTGAATCTCATCTTCCCCGGTTGCTGCTAGATCCCCGTGGACAGCTTCCAATACACAAACGAGAACAGCCCCAACCAGACACAGGAGGCTAGACTCGTGACAACAGCAACCACCTTCGCATTACTCTTTTGCATTTTTTAAGGAAAACCTAACAACAGCATCGACCCAACACCAAGCGACAGCACCCTCGTGAGTGAAACGTTGCAAATACAATTTACCAATGAAACCAGTGGCCTAGAGGCAGCTACGGCAAGCCAATCACCCTACACACTCATAATACAGTCACTTTTCGTTACACTGGATTCTATACAGGTTTCATATAGATTTGCCTCAAAGGGAGTGCAATGGCATGCCTCGTCCTGGAGGGTGGAGTCGCGAGCAAGACTCAAGCAAGATCTCCGCGACTGTACGCAGAAGCCTCATGGATGGATCGGCAATCACAACGCCCCAAAACAAATTCTCAGACTCCCATTCAGCTACCTCGATGCGATCGCGCCTAGCCCAGGCGCAAACCTCGAATGAAAGCTGCCGCGACTCAGCTCGCGCACCCGATGGCCCTCAGCTTTTCAATTGTCCTAAGTGAGCGGACACAGCTTTCTTGCTGACCGGGCTTCGACTTCGCTCAGCCCTCGACCCTGGCACGCCCACGGTTTTGCGGGTTGAGCGGTTCCGCTCCCCCTGAGCTTGTGTTGAAGGGAAACTAGCAGCGGCAAAGGCTATGTTTGTTTCAGGCCAACTGCTTCGGAGACGTTCTAATGATTCGGGACAGTTGATTCAGGACAGTTGATTCAGGACAGTGAGGCACATTGGTTGCTTTTTCAACAGTTCGTCTACCGTTACGAGCCGCAAAGCATCGCCCCGTAGCAAGAGAGTAAAGAGCGCCCATTGCCAGACCTGAGTTCTCTGGCCCTGCACCGGTTCATGCTCTGAAATCAAGAAGCTGATGACCCGTTCGCATCCCATTCAATCCATGGACATGGCTTGCGCTAAGGCGTCTAGGCTTTCTCTAGAATAATCTGCTGATCCTGGTACTGAAGAATCACTTGAGAGAGTTCCAAATCCAAAGCCTGGATCTGCTGTTGATACTGTTGGAGGCTCTCCCACACTTCCCCATTGGGACAATGCACAACCAACGCATCAAGCTCCGTTTGCCATTTCAAGGTGCAGAGTTGGGTGACGGGGATGTCCGCCTTAATTTGCTTGAGAATGGTACTCACGCGCTTGAACTTGTTGAGCCATTCAGAGTTTTCTAGTTCTCGTTGCAGCGATCGCTTCAACGGGTTCTCATCATCAGGGTCGTAGACCATCGCTAACCTCCTGTCCCATCGGTCAAGCCAAAGTAGCGCAGCACCATGACAATCACGATCGAGAGGACGCCTCCGACGGCCAGTCCCCCTAGGATTAGCGTGATATAGATACGCTGAAGCTGCTTCCGCTGGGCGTCTTGCTCCGGCGTTCTGGGCCGCGTCTCTTCAGATTGTGGGTCGGAGGTCTCATCAGGCATAGAGTCTGAACCAGTATTGGGGGCCTGGTCGAAGGTCATAGCGAATGCATCGGGATAACAGCCTCAGCATAGCCCATGGGTTCCGCGATCGCCCGTGACCTTCTCCACAAAGGCCCAAATTAAGCGCTAGGACTGAGCATTCAGGGCCCAATCGTATTTGAGATACTTCACTTTATAGTCTCCCGCTTCTAAATATGCCTTGTCTTCAGGGCTGACATAGCTGCTGATAAAGTTCAGCACAGCACGCTGCTTGTCGTTCCCCGTGAAGCCGCTATCAACGCCGTAGCTGGGCACCCAATCCTCACCGAACCACTTGAAAATAGAAGAGATGGAGACGGTACCGGCGTTACGATCGATCTTCAAACCAGCCGATGGATTGGCTAACCACTGACGAACTTGATCGTCCAGTTGCTCATCCAACCTTTCTGCAGTGTAGGGTTCGTTGCGGAGGGGAGGGCAACTGATGGCGGCGCAGACCAAGGCTGCATGGATGCGTGGCTCATTAAAATTGACTCGCAGGGTGTCGTGTTCGATGTTGTCGAGGGTTTTTGTGCCGGACAGAATCGGATGCTGTTCGCGCTTCCAGACACCGGGAATGTCCTTGATGCTGCTCTTTAGGGGAGCTTGGTTAATGATCGAAGCGAGGGTGAGAGAATTGTAGGCGTTAACCCAGAACGTAATTTGTTCCGCTTCTGACCATGTGGCGTAGACGGCGGGGTCCACCGTTGCCAGCGCATCATTGTAGCGATCGAGGGCCTGGCGATCGCCCTGTAAAGCTGCGTAATTAACCAAGTTCTTTTCATTCACATGGCGATCCAAGACATCGCCGTAGCCTGCGGCATCCGGTAGAGCGGTGCTGCTGCTGGCGGCACTGGTTTGGGCATTGGCCGTGTTGCCGATGTTGCTGTCTGGATTAGCCGAGAGCGAACTGACCTGGCATCCGGTCAAACTCAGGAACAGAAAGGCGATCGCTAGTTTGGATGATTGCATAGGTCAACGATTAGAACGGGTGGGAAGACTGGATTGGTTAAGCTTCCTATCCATTAAAGTCGGGAAATCTGAAGAAATCCTGAGAGTCCCTTAAGGATTTCTGGAGGGGTGGCTGCGCTTGAAGATGCGTTTGCTGTAGAGCGCAAACAGGGTACTGAGGATGATCACGCCAGCTTGAAAACTACCCTTGAGCGTGCCGGATATTTTGGATTTGCCGCCTTGGCGATCGCGATAATGCACCGGCAACTCCGTAAACCGCAATCCTAGTTCTGCGGCTCGGGCCTGCATTTCTACGGTCCAGCCAAAGCCGCGATCGCCCATGTCAATGGCGTCTAGAGCAGAGCGTCGAACCAGCCGCAGCGGCCCTAAATCTTCGTAGTGATAGCCCCAGCCCAGGGCAATCAGTCGCGTTGCCAGCCAGTTGCCAAAGTTCTGCGTCGTCGTTAACGCTTGCCTGCCGATGGCTGTCGCTCGGCGATTGCCTAACACGAGATCCGTCTGGGGTGCTGCTTGCCAGAATTCTGACAGCTGGCCTAGGTCGTCGCTGCCATCGGCATCGCAAAATAGAATCCACTCCACCTCGGGACCCAAATCTTGCAGACCCCGCCAGCAGGCTTGTCCGTAACCGGCGATGGGTTCCCGCAGCACGGTGGCTCCGGCGGCGATGGCGACCTGGGCGGTGGCATCGCGGCTACCGTTGTCGATCACACGAATGTGGAACAGTCCTTGCTGTTGGAGCGATCGCACCACCGCTTCAATAGTCTCTGCCTCATCCTGCGCTGGGATAATAACCATCACCTGCCCCAGATTCAGTGGCGTTGGCTGATTGGTACCCTGGCAACCCGGCCAATATGTTTCGGGAGAGATTTGGGCAGTGGTGAGGCGCATTGGCATCCAGAGTAGTTACATCCATTAGAAGGCATAAACCTGAAAATCCGCTGAGAATCTGGCTTGACTTGCCTGCGCGAGTGGCCTGTGCTGGCTCGGGTCTTTCAGGTTGTTGGGCTTTCTTCGAGGGGCTTTCTTCGAGGGGAAGTCGGACTTTCTTTCGCTGCATTCTGAAGGCTTGTGGATGTGCCTAGAGATGGTTTCATCTCTTGTTGTAATAGCACAAAATCTGTTCATTCTCCTAATCTATATCACTGTCGATTTATTTCATTGGGATATGTGTGCGATTGAGGAAAACTGTGCTTTTAATGCCAAAAATAGCGCTAGATTATCACTTTTCTTAGTTTGGGACTGCAAATTGATGGCTTCTTGTGGGCAACTTAAGGAATATAAAAGAAAGTCGAAAAAATACAGCTCAAGACTTCTACGGAAGCTAAGAATGTCAATTTGTGCATTCAATGGTTTCTCAACTCACGCTGGTCATCTACCCTTAACGAATTCTGGGCCCATGAATTCTGCTAAAAACATATTGCCGTCTCCCATCCAACTCATCCATCAAGCCTCTGCACATCATTTCAGTGGGAGTATCACGTTTCATCATGCCTCTGTCCCCCCCCTACGGTTGGTGTGTAAGCTCGGGCGAATCATTTGGGCCACCGGGGGAATGCATCGATTTCGTCGCTGGCAAAGGCTGTCTAAGGCTTTTTTGCCGAGTCTTACGGATGAAGTGAGTAAGCTGTACTCTCCCATGCCTTCGCCTCTTTGGGAGTACCAATTGCTCATGTTGCTGCTTCAGCAAAATTGTATTTCCCGGGACTGTGCCTCTAATCTCCTCTATGCCTGTCTCCAGGAGGTGCTGTTTGAGATCACTCAGCTTTATCCTGATATTCAACATGTGGAATTGGAGCGATCCTCTGAATACAAAGCCGTGGAGTCTTTGATTTTTCCTTCTCTAGAGAAAGTCATTGCGCCGGTCCATCAAAGTTGGCAGGGCTGGCGAGGAGCCGGTTTGGCCACCGTAAGCCCGAATGCGGCTCCGCTCCTCGTTAATCCGGTGGCGATTCGCGAACAGACCTCACCCAAAACCTACCAAAATTTAGTTGCTTTGCTCCGAGGACAGGCTTCTTTACGGGAGTTGGCTCAAGTCTTGCAACAGAACCTGTTGACGTTGTCCCATCGGCTCCATGACTACGAACAACAGGACCTGTTAGCCTTTCAAGAGGTTCCGGATTGTTCACCCCCTTGGGGGCAAGCTGAGTCGCTACCTTCCATGCTCGATAACAGTGACGCTCCCTTGGTCTACTGTATTGACGACGTGGCCCATATTTGTGAGTCGCTGGGACGCATTGTGGAGGACCAGGGCTATCGCTTTGCGAGCACCCAGGATTCGGTGAGCGCACTGCATGAAATTATTGAAAAAAAGCCGGATCTCATTTTTGTCGATTTAGTCATGCCCATTATGAGCGGTTACGAAGTCTGTACTCAAATTCGCCGTATCGCCGCATTTCAAGAGACACCCGTGATTATTTTGACGGGCAATGATGGGGTCATCGACCGTGTCCGCAGTAAATTGGTGGGGGCAACTGAATTTACATCTAAGCCAGTCCTCTCCGAGCAAATTATTCCCCTTCTGAAAAAGTACCTCCCTCTGTCGGCTTCCCGTGAGTTGGCGACTTCGCATTCTTGAGTGTTTGGCTTGGGCGTTTGATTTGGGTGTTGGGCTTGGGCATTGGTTTGAGCATTGGGATTGACCATTGCGATGGAAGGGGTTAATCCTGAGCCATCAGCTGTGCCCGTTGCCAACGACGGAGAGAGTTGATCAAGTAGAATTCTGAGACTTGATGCAGCATTTCCAGGGTCACCACCTGTTCGACAATCGTTTCCTGTTCCAGTAGCCAAGCTCGAAACGTGCCCGGCAATAATCCTGACGTGATCGGTGGTGTCAGCAACTGACCTTCCCAAGGGACGACGAGATTGGCAATACAGGATTCCATCACTTCCCCTCGTTCATTCCACAGCACGACATCATCGCAATCGTTGTAGCGGGATCGGGCTTGCTCGTAGATTTGGCGTTGGGTGGTTTTGTGGTAGAGCAGCGGATTCGTCGAGTCAGTGCTGGTGGGAGCGAGTCGGACGCGCAGGGGGGCTGGAGGCGATGTGAAATGCCAGGGAGAATGGTGTAGGGATAATTCACCATGGCGATCGCACAACAGTTTGACCCGATAGGCTGTTTCCTGGGGCTCAAATTGCTCCACTAGGTTCAATAGCTGTTGCTGAGCTAACCGAGGTGCAAAGTTAAACCCAAAGTATTCTGCTGATCGTGTCAGGCGTTGCAGATGATTCTCTACTAAGAAGTAGCCGTTGTCCTGCTCCCACAGTAGAGTCTCGAAGAGCTCAAATCTGGGTGAGGGTGGGGTCAAAATCGCGGTCTTTAAACAGCATTCCTCATATTCCGCATCACTTTCTGAGTCCCATACAATGCCGCTGCCGACCCCATATTCTGTTTGCTGGGTCTTCTGATCGATCAGAACAGTTCGTATAGCAACATTGAATTGAGCTTGCTGCCCCGGCCCCCAATACCCGATGCTGCCCGTATAGATATTTCGAGGTGAACATTCCAGGCTTTGAATGATGCCCATGGTGCTGGCTTTGGGGGCTCCTGTAATGGAAGCGCAGGGGAACAGGGCTTGGAAAATCTCCAGCATGGAGGCCTCGCTCTCGGCTGTCACGGTTGAGGTCATTTGCCACAGCGTGGGGTACTGCTCGACGTCGAATAAACTGGGGACTTGCACCGAGCCCCGTTGGGCAATGCGGCCGAGATCATTGCGCAGCATATCGACAATCATGACGTTCTCGGCGCGATTTTTGCTGGAGGCTTGCAGCGCCTGGGCCTGGTCGCGATCGCTTTGCCACCATTTTCCCCGCTCCGTGGTTCCTTTCATGGGTCGGGTGGTGAGCCGAGTCCCTTCCCGCGTGAAAAACAGCTCCGGCGAGGCTGAACAAATGACGTGATCTCCGGTGTCCACAAACGCGGCGTAATTGCCCGGTTGTGCCTTCATCAAGTCTAAAAACAGCCCCCAGGGATTGCCCTGAAAGGCAGCCCGCAGGCGAAAGGTGTAGTTGACCTGAAACGTATCACCCTGGGCAATGGCTTGTTTGATTGCGGCGATCGCTTGGTTGAATTCAGCGGGACTCACGCTGGCCTGCCACTGCTCCAGGTGATAGTCGTTGCGATCGTCACCCGTGCTTGCAGCTATTCCAATGTTTTCAAGCCCAATGTTTTCAAGCCCAAGGTTTGCAATCCCAAGGTTTGCCAAGCTCTGGGAGATGAGTTCTGTTTCGCTCAAAACCTGAGGGTCAGCATAGAGACCGAACCAGAGCAGTGGAAAATCCGGTTGGCCTGACTGACGTTGGCCTGACTGACGTTGCCCCGTTTGAACGGTGAGGGCGTTATCAAAAGCGGGGGACGCTTCGTAGCTGAGGAAACCAGCGGCCTGGAGTCCTCGGGTTTGGACTTGATGATCGAGGTGGGCGATCGCCTCGCAGACCTGATCTAACCGATGAGCTTCCACAATCTCCACGGGCTCACGGAAGAGCAGCCACTGGTTTGAGCGGGGCTGATGCAACAGGACGGTCGCGGTCATAGGAAAAATCGGTCAAGGGAAAAATCAGTCAAAGCAAGACTTCCCCATCTTCGGTGAAGCTTGCCCCACCTGGAGCCAAGGAATCACAATTTTTGGGGCGCCACAATTTTAGGGCGCTACCCCTCTAGAGACCGAGCTTGGTGCGAATCTCGTCTTCCTTGGCCCGAAATCCGACCAAGACAGCATTGCCATCCTTTTCAAACAGAGGACGTTTGAGCAACATCGCGTCCGCAGCAAAGGCATCGACCCACTGGGCGTCGCTCCATTCTTTCTTTTCTTCGCCCAGGGTGCGGTAGGACTTGCCCGATGTGTTGCGCATGGGGCGGGCCGTCAAGGCTGCGACCCAGGCTTCAATCTGCGATTTCTCTGGCGCTTGCTCTTTGGTGTTGATGAATTCGTAGTCCACACCGTTGCTTTCCAGCCAAGCAAAGGCTTTCTTGCAGGTGCCACAGTTGGGAATTCCGTAGACTTTCAATGACATGGCGATGGCGAATGCGGGGACTGAGCGGATGGGAATCGTGACGTTGAGAAGGGCGTTGAGAAGGGCATTGAGAAGGACGTGGAGCAGACTGTCAGGGGAAGGGGATTCACGGTTGGGCTGACAGGCGAGCGATCGCCTGGGTATCCACCTGAATCTCCATGTTGGCATTCTCGCGGGAGCCCAAACTGCGTTTCACCTGACCGACATAGAGGGGTTCTGATATGCCTTCTTGGGGGTGAACAATGGCCCGAGCCCGAATGGTCATCTTGGGATCGCTGCCGCCGCCTAGCCGACCCGGGGAATAGAGATCATTGGCTGCCTGCTCCAGCGTTGCCTCTAGGGAGGTTGGGTTGATCAATTCGGGCTGGATGGCGATGACAACTTCACTGCCCCCGTTGTCATAGACCATGGTGAAGCGTTCAGCGCCTTCAATGGCCACCCGTTGATACAGGCTGAGATCGAGGGCAAACACGCCAATGGTGATCAGGGCCATGAAACTGGTGACGCCAACGGCACGGAACCGAATGCCCCACTTCAGCACAAATGCCAAAATAGTCAGCACTGCAAGGATCACGGTGGCAATGCCCAGCCATTTTGTGATGACGATCAGATCGATGAAGTCAAACATAGATTCCTGGTGAGGAAAGCAGCACGGCGCAAATGGTCGGATACCATCGTATCGTTTCCTGAACCGATGTCTGTCTTTTACACCAAGGCTGAAATAACTGGTTCAAATATGGGGCTAGAGCGGACTGCTGACGCTGAGCCTTGCCTGGAATCGCTGGTGCCTAGTCCGGGAGCGGTAAATAGCGACATAGTGTGGTCAGAATTTCGTTGGAGCGTGCTGGTTTCGACAAAAATTCAGTTGCCCCCGTCATTTTGCTGCGAATGCGATCGACCACGCCGTCATTGCTGGTGAGGATGATGATCGGTGTGTCACGAAACATCGAAATCTGGCGGATTTTGCTGCACAGTTCATAGCCATTGATGATGGGCATGACTAAGTCAATGAACAGTAGCGCGGGCCGATGCTCAATGATCGTGGGGAGTGCCTGCACTGAATCTTCTAGGCTGATGTATCGATAGCCTGAGTCGCGAATGATTCGTCCCAATTCTTCGCAGTTTCTGGGGCTGTCGTCCACGCAGAGAATGAGAGGAGCATCCACAGTAGATTGCACCGCTGTGTTGCTGGGTTGCTGGACGGGCCAAGGCGGGGGAAAATCCTGAAGTGTCCGAAATTCGAGGATTTGGTTCTGCTCGTACTGGCACAGTGTCTTGGAGGTACTGAGCAGATCGCCCGGCAGCAGTAGGGCAAGGTCTCGCAGTGATAACTCCCCTTTAATCAGGTTGGTCATGACCTCGTAGGTCTTGCCAGATACAGCGGTCTGAAGGGCTTCGTAGGAACAGATGACGGGACTCCAGTTGGGGGAGCAACTTTGAAGCCCCGCGTCGATCCAACCTTCGATGTCTTGAACGGCATCGTCCATCAATTCACTGACCGACAGCAAGCTGATGGGATTGGAGATGGTCAGCGTTCGATCGGATTTGAGGTTGAGTCCGGTAATCGCACCGGCATCCTGGGAGATATCAAACAGGATTTCCCGGATATTTTCCCCAATGAGTGTGTTGATGATCTCTCGCTCTAGTTTGCCCTGATGCAAGAGTCGAGATAGGAGCTTGTATTCCCAGAAAATATCGACTTCCTTGGCCTGAAGGCGACGAATCTGGGGCGCGATCGCCGGGAAAAATCGTCCCAGCAGTCGATTCCAGCGCCGAAATCGGCACTCCTGATCGGTGGCCCATACCAGACGTCCCAGGCGAAAAAAGAGCGTAAAAACTTGACCGGAAACCGTTGCCAGTTCAAGGACTCCGTCTTCCTGAAATTTTGCAATCCGATTGAGTTCGCTTTGAACATCCGTAAACGTTGGATGTAAGGCAGATGGGGATGAAGCCTGGGCTGCTGCGGGTTGCATGAATAAAACGTCTCTCTCTATGAAAGCCTAGAAAAAAGCCTGGAAGACCTGAGAACAACTAAATCCGTCAAGGAAGGGCAGATGAACGTTTTCATCCTTTATTTGGCCTGGGTTATGGCCTGTTTTTGGGTCGGGGGGATGGAGGCAATCATGGGGTGAAGGGTGGTGAGCAGCATGACTGAATAGCCCGCATCGATATTCTGAACTTGGTAATCAGCTATTCCGACTGCCCCTGCTGAAACCGGATATTCTCGCCAAGTAGAATAAAAGATTCCTGCTTTTCTTAGTCATTGAGACAGATTCAATAGAAGGCTAAGAAGGAGAACTTATTTTGTGAGATTAATCATGGATATAGAACCTAAAAAACGTCGCTTTTCATTTGCTTTTAGGGAACCTTGGAGAGGGAGCTAATCTCATTGAGATTTTGTAGAACGATGCAACTATGGAAGAATTTGCTCCAGACCACAACGGAAAATTACTCCTGCTCGTTGATGACCATATCGATAACCTGGAGCTGCTATCGAGGATTCTTACCCAGGCCCATTATCGATTTCGACGAGCCATTGATGGAGTGGTCGCTTTAAAAGCAGCGAAGTTGCTCCGACCCGATTTGATCTTGCTAGATATCAATATGCCGGGGATGAATGGGTATGAGGTGTGCCGCCAGTTGAAGGCATCACCGCAGACGCGAGATATCCCTGTTATTTTCATGAGCGCCCTAGACGGTGGCTTGGATAAGGCCAGAGCTTTTAAAGCAGGGGGCGTTGACTACATTACCAAGCCCTTTGAAATGGCTGAGGTATTGGCTCGGGTGAGCAATCATCTCTCATTGCGAGCGGTGACGACCCAACTCCAAACCAGTTTGGCACAGCAACTGAGGCAGCGAGCCAATGAGCTGGCCGATGAGGCGGAGCGAGAGCGAGGGCTCGCTCAGGTGATTGATAAAATTCGTCGTAGCTTGGATTTAGACCTCGTTTTTCAAACGGCGACTGCGGAGATCCGCGATATTTTTGACACGGCCCGTGTGGCAGTCATGCAGTGTGTGCCTCCCCAAGGTCTTCCGGTCGAGCCTGTTCCGCTTCAAACTCTTTCGACTCAATTCCTGCCTCGTCATCACTCTGGAATGGGAAACACCTATCGGGTTATTTCTGAAGATGTGGCGGAAGGATTATTGTCGAGCCTCGGCTGTGAATTCCAGCGTTCCACATTTCGTGATTTTTATACCAGCCATGAGCAGGACTATCCCCTAGAGCTCGGTAAGGTGGATACCGTTTCTGTGATGCACGATCTAGAGACCCGTCTGATTAATCCCCCAGTCCTTGAGGTGTTAGAGAAATTTCAAGTCTCTGCCAGTATTATTGTTCCGCTGTGTAAGGGGGATACAACCTGGGGCTGTTTTTGCATTTTTCATAGTGATGGTCCCCGACAGTGGACGCAAAAAGAAATTGAATTTGCTCAAAAGGTCTGTATTCAGCTTGGGGTGGCTGTTCAGCAAGCCGAGCTGCTAACCCAAGCGCAACACCAGTCTGTTCAGTTAGGTCGGACCTTGGTGGACCTGAATGGCATTATGGATAACCTGGTTGATGGCCTGCTTGTGATTGAACCAACGGGACAGATCACGCGTTGTAATCCTGCGTTGCTCCAGATGTTTGATTTTGGTCAACAAGAACTGCTGGGGGGGCTGCTAGAGGATTATTTTCCGGAGGATATGGTCGAAGCCGTTGGCCGTGTTCAGTCGGCGACCCTACCGACGGTCACCCTCGATATTGCCTTGGGGAGCGAGCGGCAGGGACAGGCCATCATTAGCCCGATTGTCAAATGCTTGGGACCATCCCGTCAGGCTTCCACGGTGTTGGTGGAGGGCTGTGTCATCTTAATTCGTGATGTCACTGCTGAACGGGAGGTGATTCGGATCAAGAACGATTTTCTGGCAACGGTTTCCCATGAATTACGGACGCCTTTAACGTCCGTTTTGGGATTTTCATCGCTGATTGAATCTAAGCTAGATAGCGCGGTGATTCCCGCTGTGCCGGCATCGGAGAAAAAGGCCACTAAGGCCCTTAGAACGGTGCGCTCGAATATTAGTATTATTATTGCTGAGTCAGAGCGTTTGACCGCATTAATTAACGATGTTCTCGATATCCATAAGATGGAGGAGAACCGGGTTGACTGGAATTTTCAGTGGGTTGATCCAAGCCTAATTATGGAGCGGGCGATCGCCACGGTGACCCCCTTGGCAATGGAGAAAAAATTGACCATTGTGCGAGATTTTCCAGAATGCATGGGTGAAATTACGATAGATCGCGATCGCATGATTCAAGTCGTTATCAATCTTATTTCCAATGCCATTAAGTTTACGGATGTGGGTCACATTTGTTGTTCTGCTTCCCTTGTTGAAGGCGCATTTCAAGTTTCTATTTCGGATACCGGAAGTGGTATCCCTGAAGCAGAGCAGAAAAGAGTTTTTGAGAAATTTATCCAGGTGGGAGACATCTTGACCAGTAAACCTAAGGGAACGGGCTTAGGTTTGTCGATCTGTCGGCAGATTATTGAACGACATCAAGGCAGAATCTGGGTTGAAAGTGAATTGGGCAAAGGGAGTAGCTTTTCTTTTTCCATACCGGTTGCACTTAAGACTTGCTCTTCTGCTCTAGAAGCTGAATGCCTCTGACCTGTCTCTGGTCTTTGGTTTTCGAGCGCTTTATACACCCTCTTACGTTAGGATTATGGACGCGACAAAAGTCTTGATTGTTGATGATGAACCCAATATCCTAATCCTGATGGAGCAGGCCCTAGAAAGTCTTGAAGACGACTATGGGATTGAACTCTTGACCGCGGATAACGGTGAGGAAGCACTAGAGCAAATTCGTCGTGAAAGACCCTGCCTTGTCTTTCTCGATGTCATGATGCCAATCATGAGCGGGTTAGATGTTTGCCAGCAACTCAAGGCTGACCCAGACCTGAAAGATACCTACGTTGTCATGCTGACTGCCAAAGGTCAGGAACTGGATCGACAGCATGGCCTGGAGATGGGGGCAGATTTATACATGACAAAACCTTTTCGGCCCAGAGAGGTTTTGGAAACGTCCCTTGAGGTTTTGAATCTGATTACTAGTGCGGCTATTTAGAGGATGCTATGATCTCTTCCCCATTAATTATTGAGCTTCCTAAGCTAAAGAAAGTTGTGTCGAAATCCAACGTTCGTAGATTACTGAGAACGTTGAATGAATCCGACCGTTTAGATTTCTCTATTCTTGGCCTGACAGGTTGCGTCCTGTTTGGGGAAGTTTCGCAGTCCTCTGAACATCGAACCGAAATTGAAATCGAAGGTGAATGCCTGGGCTATGTGCTGAGCGATCGCCCCATGCCGGAAGTGGCCGCTCTGCTGGTGTACTGTATCCGCCAGGATGCACAGGAGAAGGGACTGGCCAATGAAGCCCTGTCTAAGTACGAGGAAATCAATTTTCTCTATGATCTGTCCAAGACATTGATGCTCTGTCGGACGATCCCTGAAGTGGTCCAGATTGCAATGTATGAGTCTCGCAAGCTGATTTCAGCGACTGGTGGCTCGATTGTCTTGTTCAATGCTGAGCAAAATATTCTTGAAACGGTGGCGAGTTGGGGAGATGTTCCCCAGGCACTTCAGCCGATGCCCCTCGGCACAGGCATTCAAGGCAGTATCTTTTCCACGGGCAAGGCTGAAATTGTCAATAACGTGCCCGAGGATATTCGCTATGTGCCTGCCTCACCTTCCGTCCAGTCGTTGATGTGTGCCCCGCTGGTTTCCCGTCAGGGCACCCTGGGCATTGTCAACTTGTTCCATTCCCGTCCTTTCTTCTACACGGCGAATGAACTGAAACTGTTGGTGATGCTGGCTGAGCAGACGGGGATGGTGCTGGAAAATTTGATGTTGCAAGCAGCGCGTCCTTTGGTCAGCCCCTCTCCCCAGGGGGAATTGCAACAAAGATTGATTCAGATTCAGGCCCAGCTTGAGCAAATGGCGGAGCCTCATGTTTCTGAGGGGGCAGATTCAACCTCGGCAGCGTCTGATGTGACTCGACAACTCATGCAAATGACTGAGGTCAATCGTTCTTTGGTACAGGCATTACAACAGTCCCTAGGCATCCAGGATGCTGACTCTTAAAGGCCCAAGGGCTGTTGCTGTGAGCTAACGCTCTGCTGCGGTTTAGAGCAGTGGTGGTATGTCGATGGCGGGGACTTCAATGTCGCCGGAAGGGGCATTGGAAGCGGGAGAGGATACGGACTGCATGCGATTGCCCCCACTCAGTTGCTGGACCACTTGAGCGACATCAATGCCTGTGGCCTGCTTGAGCTGTTCGATGAAGGCTTTGCTTTGCACGACGCTGTTGCCGCTGGTGCTGTTGCCGTCAATCACCGTAACGCTGTCCACATCGACATCGGGGAATCCGGCGGCGATCGCCTTCAGCAGCACATCCAATTTCGGGAACAGGAAGACTTCCTTGGCATTGGGACCGGCTGCCTGCCAGGATTCGGCCAGTTGCCGGAGACCTTCGGCCTGGGCGCGACCTTCTTCGATGATGCGGGCAGCATCGCCTTTGGCCCGGGCGATCGCCTGCTGGCATTCGGACTCCGCTGGCGCAATCACGTCGGCTTCCAGTTGCTGCTCCACCTGCTTAATGCGTTCCTTTTGCACGGCGACATCGGCCTTCGTGCGAGCAATCTCGGTGCCGACTTCGGACTCTGCCTCGGCGACCAATGCAACGCGCTTGGTTTGGGCATCGCGCACCCGCTCCTGGGCTGCGGCCTGGGCAATTTTGATGTCTCGTTCGATGCGGCGCAGAGAGGTGTTGCGCTCGTTTTCGGAGGTGCGGATGGCGGATTCGGACTTGGCCTTGGCCTCGGCAATGCGGGCGTTGCGCAGAAGGTCTGCCTGCTGCTTGCGGCCAATGGAGTCGAGGTAGCTAACCTCATCGGAGATATTTTGGATTTGTAGGCTGTCAAGGACGATGCCAAGTTTTTCCAGGTCGTCTTCGGCCTCTTCCAACAGCGTTCGAGCGAAGGCCACTTTGTCTTCGTTGACTTGTTCTGGGGTAAGGCTGGCGAGGACACCGCGCAGATTACCTTCTAGGGTTTCGCGGGCTAGGGCTTCAATCTCTTGGCGCTTTTTGCCCAGCAATCGCTCAATGGCGTTGTGGATCGTGGGCTCTTCGCCGGAGATCTTGATATTGGCGACGCCGTCTACGCAGAGAGGAATACCGCCCTTGGAGTAGGCATTTTGGACCTTCAGCTCAATGATCATATTGGTGAGGTCCATGCGGTAGGTCTGTTCCATCAATGGAATCTGGATGCGGCTGCCGCCTTTGACCAGGCGATAGCCCACGGATTTCTCAGATCCCGTGACGGGCTGGCGACCCCCGGCAAAGATCAGGACTTCGTTGGGCTGGCAGATGTGGTAGAGGTTGCGGATGGCGAAAGTTGCGCCACCAACGGCGAGTGCGCCACCAATGAGAATGGGTAAGACCATGGTTTTAGGGGAATAGGGGTTTAAGGGAATAGGGTTTTAAGGGAATAGGGAATGTGCGATCCCAACTGATTGGACAAAATAATTTGGGTTATGCGTCGGGAGAGTCTGCATTGGGCGCAGGATTCGTGCCCCTACCGTTGCTGATGGGTAAGGGTAGGGGGTCTGGTTTGGTCGGTTCGGGGTTTGCAGGCTTTTCGCTGGGTGCTGCAAGGGCCGGGGTGAGCGTTTTCGCATTGGTGAGTGTGCCCAGGACATCGATGCCTAGGGTTTGGTTGACGCTCTCTAGGAACTTGGCCAGGATGTCGGGATAGAGGTTGACCAGGTTGGCAAGGGAGCGACCGTCGCCGTTGTCCACCACATCGATTTTCTTGAGGTGCAATCGTCCTGGGATCTGGACGGCTTCGTGCAAGATGGTTTCGATTTGCTGAATCACCATTAGTTCCGGTGCATCGCTGCCGATATCTCGCCAAACTTGACCCAGCAACTGATTTGCCTGGGCTTCGGCTTTGGCATTTTCGGCGAGGGGAGCGGCGCTACCTCGGGCCAGCAGCATTTCGGCCTGTTGATTGGCCTCGGCGGGGAGGATTTCGTCGGCTTGGAGACGCAGGCGTTCTAGCTCGGCACGGACGGTTTGGAGCTTTTGCTCAAACTTGGCCCGCTGCTCACGTCCGGCGGCGATCGTGACTTCTTCTTCGGATTTGGCGGTTTGCTCTAGCTTGGCTTTGAGTTCGCGTAGTTCGTTCTGCTTTTCTTGGACGACGGTGCGATCGAGGCTGAGGGCGACCTCTGCTGATTCTTCGCACTCTGCTTCAATGCGTTTGGCTTCTTCCATGGCATCGGATTCCGCCATCTCTGCATCGCGCAAAATCATGGCAATGCGCTCGCGGCCGAGGGAGCTGAGGTACTCCACGTGGTCGGCGACGCTCTGGATTTTGAACGTGTCGATTTCGAGGCCGAGTTTATGCAGATCGCGTCGGACGTCTGCTGAAATGCGCTCGGCAAATTCGAGGCGATCTTCGTTGACCTGCTCCGGTGTCAAAGTTGCGACAACACCTCGGAGGTTGCCCTCTAGGGTCTCGCGGGCGACACGGATAATTTCTTTGCGTTTGCTGCCGAGGAAGCGTTCGATGGCGTTGCCGACAATGGCGGGGTCGCTGGAGATTTTGATGTTGGCGATCGCCTGGATATCCAGCGGCGTGCCTCCCTTGGCGTAGGCGTTCTGAATTTCCACCTGCACGGGCATGGTATTCACATTCATGCGCTCGATGGTTTCGAGGATGGGAATGCGAATGGCGCGGCCCCCGGCCAGGACGCGATAGCCGACTTCTTGGCCATCGGCGGTTTTGGACTTGCGGCCCGAAATCACGAGGACTTCATTCGGTCTGCAAATGCAGAGGAATGACTTGAGGAACCAGTAGCCTATGAAGGTGCCGACGCCTGCGAGCACGAGGCTGCTGGAGAGGGCAACGCCGCCGATGTTGATCTCGTCGCTGTAGGCGTCGATGGGTTGCGGCTGGGGTTGGGTTTCTACCTGGGCGAGCTGGATGCCCACACTTTTAGGAGAAGGGGCATCGTCTAAAAAGTTGACGGTGTCACGGGTTAGGACGTCAGTCATGGTTTGCTATCCTGCCAAAAACACTCAGTTATGGATCGATCACTTGCACTGGCCTTCTGACCTCGCCACGGGTACTGGCCCACGGATTTGGGTTTACGGGTACCCCGTCACTGGCGCATCTGTTCTTCGGGAACGACGAGAATGCGATTGCCTTTGGCGGCAACCACGAAGACGCGATCGCCTGGATTCAGCTCGCCTTCTGCATCGGTGATGGCGGAAAGATCTAGTGTGGAGCCTTTGATGACGACGCGGACTTTGCCGCGACTCTGTCGGTTGAACGGAATTTCGACGGTGCCCCACAATCCCACGGCGTTCTCCAGGGAGCCCATGCTGTTGATCACTTCGGCGCGTCGTTGTACCTGAATCAGGATGACGATGGCGATGCCGATGGCGATGCCGATGGTGAGGGAGATGAGGATTATGTAGATCATCGATAGTCCGGCCACGTTGGGTCCATCCTAGCCTTTGGGCCGAGGGAGTTCGGGAATTGTAAACATCCCTTACTCTGTACAGAGAATTCCCGTCAGGCAACCGTTTCTCTCCTTTGGCTCGTCAGTCGGAGGAATGATCGGATGGGGAGAAGTGTGGAAGTGACAGCGGTTTATCGGTTACGTTCCGCTGATTTATTCAACTTCAGCCGTTTTGATGGATTTTACGGATATTTACGCAGAAATTGAGCGCTTGATGCCATGGCGATCTACGACAAAATTGGTCGGTCCTATACCCAGACGCGCATTCCGGATCCGCGCATCGCGGCGGCGATCGCGGCACAAATCACCTCGGGCATCGCATCGGGGTCTGCGTCAGACTTGACGATCGCTGATATTGGTGCGGGCACAGGGAATTACAGCAATCTGCTGGCGGATTTGGGGCATCGGGTGTGGGCGGTGGAGCCGTCGGGGGTGATGCGATCGCAGGCCAAGCCCCATGCCAATGTTGTCTGGCATGAGGGGGTTGCGGAGCAGTTGCCTTTGCAAAGTGATTCGGTGGATGCGGTGATCAGTCAGCTCTCGCTGCACCATTTTTCGGATCGTCCTCGGGCGTTGTGGGAGATGGTGCGGGTGGTGAAGCCGGGGGGCTGTTTGGTGTTGTTTACGTTTGATATTCGGCAGTGTGAGCCGTTTTGGCTGTTGGATTATTTTCCGCTGTTGCGGGAGGATGCGCTGAAGCTGCCACCGTTATCGCAGATTGTGGCGGAGTTGGAATCTGTGGGAGCCGGGGACGTGACTGTGGTGCCGTTTGAGCTTCCGGTAGATTTGTCAGACTTGTTTGCGGCGGCGGCGTGGCGCAGGCCGGAGCTGTATCTAAAGCCGGAGGTGATTGCGGGGATTTCATCGTTGGCAAAGTTGGATGATGCAGTGTTGCAGCCGAGTTTGGAGTGGTTGGCGGCAGATTTGGCGAGTGGGGTTTGGGAGCGGCGATATGGGGCGGTGTTGGGGCGCGATCGCTTTGATGCGGGCTATCGGATGATTCGGGTAGGAGTGGAAGCCTGAAACCCTGGTTCAGAAACCAGGTTTCTCAAGCCTCAGCCTGAAAGCCTCTGCTGTGTGCCAAAAAGCGGGCTTCTCGTATCAAAATTTGGTTCTAAGCAGGAGAGGTGACAGAAACTCGGGTTTCTCAAGCCCCAAGCCTCAAGCCTTCGCCCCAAGACACTGCTCCGCCAACAACAACGCCTCCGCCCCCGCCCGATCCACCGGACGCGAAAACAAATACCCCTGCCCAAACTCACAGCCCATCGCCGCCAACTGAGCCAACTGCCCCTCCGTCTCAATCCCCTCCGCGATCGCCGTCAGCCCCAACCCCTGACTCAACGCCACCATCGTCCGCGTCACCTGATCCTGCCTCGGCTGCAAATCCTTCACAAACGACCGATCAATCTTCAACGTATTCACCGGAAACTGATGCAAATAACTCAGCGACGAATACCCCGTGCCAAAATCATCCAAACTCAAATGCACCCCCAACCCACGCAACGCCTCCAAGCGTGCCTTCAACACCGGCGTCGCCTTAATCAACACC
>CALIJJ010000046.1 GCA_938017515.1 uncultured Pseudanabaenaceae cyanobacterium | reverse complement strand
GAAGGCTCGTTGATGTTTCCCATGCGTGGGTTTGGCTTGGGCTGGATTGCGGGCGTATTTCAGGACCAGTTAGTGGGTAATTTTGTGGAGCCCTTTGGGCGATCGCTCCTCCTCGGTCTCATGGTCACAGCCATCACTGTCGTCGTCAGCCTCAGCGCTGGATTGGGCTTCCGCAAACCCTTCCGAGGGGCCACGCCGCTGTTTTATCTCACGATCGCCAGCCTCATCGTTCCCGGCATTTTGATCTCCCTTGGGATTGGCCTTTTGTTTGAGATTACGGGGCTGGACATCCAGTGGTATTCCTCAGCCCTCGCAGGCCATCTCACCTGGACATTGCCCTTTGCCTTCCTGATTATTTTGGGGGTTTTCAATCGCTTTAACCCCGCCTACGAAGAAGCTGCTCGGGACTTGGGGGCGACCAGTCTGGCATCGTTTCGAGAGGTGGTGTTGCCGCTAATTGCGCCCAGCTTAATTGGCGTGGCCATGCTCAGCTTTACGCTGTCCTACGACGAATTCACCCGCACGTCGCTGATCTCCGGTGAGAAGAATACACTTCCTCTCGAAATCTTTGGCATGACCACCAATGTGACCACGCCAGGAATGTATGCATTGGGCACGGTGACAACCGTATTTTCGTTTGTGATGGTGGGGGTGGCGATCGCCAGCTATCGATTGCTATCGCTACGGCAGCGGGGCAAATCCTAGAGATGAATTGCAGAAGCAACATTAACCATGATTGCAACACCCCCTAAGACTGCATGTGCTCGGGATAGCCCTTGAAGCGCTTGGCGTCTGGCGTTTGATACGTCATGGCTTTGCTAGTGGTTTTGCCGAGCCAAGCCAGCGATTCCGCCAGTTTCACAGCTGCGGCTACCGCATCGATCACCGGCACCCCCAACTTTGCTTCCAGAGCCTGATCCAAACCACTCATGCCTGCACAACCCAGGCAGAGAGCTTCGGCGTGATCCTGGGCGATCGCCAACCGCCCCTCCTCCTCCAATGCCAACAACGTCGCTTCGCGTGCCGTTTCTGTCTCCGTCACCGCCAGCCCCGTTGTCCGAATCGAGACGCATCGATGGGCAAACCCTGTTTTGTGAATCGTCTCCTCAATCATCGTGCGCACCCGATGCCCCGTCGTCACCACCCCCCAACGCGCCGCCACCATATTGGCGAGATACATGCTGGCTTCCGCAATGCCCACAACGGGTTTACGAGTCAACTCTCGCGCTGCTTCTAAACCAGGATCGCCCCAGCAGGCAATCACAAAGGCATCGATATCATCATCTGATAGCTTGATCGCCTCTAAGATGCCAGGGATCGCCAAGTATTCATCGTAATAACTTTCAATCGATTCAGGGCCACTGGCAGGCGTGACCGTCACAATTTCAGTCTGGGGAAAGCGTGCGGCTTGAGCAGACA
Organism: uncultured Pseudanabaenaceae cyanobacterium; assembly: GCA_938017515.1. Classification (GTDB taxonomy): domain Bacteria; phylum Cyanobacteriota; class Cyanobacteriia; order PCC-9006; family JAAUQQ01; genus JAAUOP01. The sequence continues at coordinate 61,909 of CALIJJ010000046.1, read as the reverse complement.
AATCGATACCCGATGTCATAGGCTCAAACGTGTTGCCATTAATCACTTTGATGCGTAGCGATCGCGATCCATCCATGACGAACTCCCAGTCTCAATCCAAGCCGTTCACCCCACCCTATCCCCGCAACTGCACCTTTGCACCGTCGGATTGGGATGTGCTGTCTCAGTTTTGGTATCCGATCGCCTTTAGTCGAGATGTTCAGCAAGCTCCCGTGGCGACAATGCTGCTTGACCAACGTCTCGTGATTTGGCGAACGGACCAGGGATTATCCGTCGCCAATGATCTCTGTTTACATCGCGGTGTTCCCCTGAGTATGGGCATGGTGGAAAACGATCAACTCATCTGTAAATACCACGGCTTCCACTACGATGCGGCGGGGCAATGCACCCGAATTCCGGCTAACCCCAAGGCCCAAATTCCAGCCAAACTCTGCCTCAAAACCTATCCTGTGGTGGAAGCCTACGGCTTAGTCTGGACCTGCCTTGCGCCTACGCCGGATGTGAACCCAACTGATGCTGCCACGTTGGCTAAAGTCCTGCCGCAATTTTCGGAATGGAACGACCCCAGCTATCAGCAAATCTTGCCGGAATCAGTGGATATCAACGCGGCGGCGGGGCGGCAGATGGAGGGCTTTTTGGATGTGGCCCATTTTGCCTGGGTGCATACGGAGACCTTTGGCGATCGCAACAATCCCGAAGTCCCCGAATATGCCATCACCCCTACAGAGCGGGGACTCACGGCAAACTACATTAGTTTAGTCAGCAACTTTCCCAAGGGACTGGAAGATCTCGCCCCCGCTGATTTCCTTTGGAAACGCTACTTTGAAGTCTTTCTACCCTTTAGCGCCCGACTCACGGTCCATTTTCCAGCGGAGGGCAGGCTATGTATTCTGAATGTGGCCTCCCCCATTTCTGCGCGGAAAACGCGGCTGTTTTGCCCCATCTGCCGCAATTTTGATCAAGACGCCCCCCTAGAACCGATCTACGAATTCAACTATCAGGTTTTCAATGAGGATCGAGAGGTTGTCGAAGCCCAATATCCCGAAGATCTGCCGCTCAACCTCAGGGATGAATGCCACATCCAGGCCGATCAAACCTCCATTGCCTATCGCAAGGGACTGGCCAAATTAGGATTGAGTTTGACCTACACGGCTTAACACGTCCAACGACCCATCTAATCCATCCTGAAAACGCGCAGGGGCAAGGGCCATTGAATGCATTTGGGCTGTTCGGGTCCATCCCAGGCTTGTTGCAATGGCTCGAAGGCTGCGGCGATCGCCTCCTCCCCCTCCGCCACTAACAATCGCTGCGTCCCGGACCAGGTCATGAAATACCCCAACATGTCATCCAACGTCCAATCCAGCGTCATACAAAATTCCGGCGTTGGCTCCTGTTGAAACGGAAACTCAATCGTTTTGTACTCCTGGTGAATCAACGCAGCTTCCAGCGGCCAGAAGGGATCAATCCGATCGTAAAAATTCCGCAGCGCAGCATTGAGCGCGGCATCCTTGTCCGGCACCCGAAAATAGCCATAGAACCAAATCGCCAACGCCCCCTCCGGCTTCAGCACCCGCCGCACCTCCTCAAAAAAAGCAGGACGATCGAACCAGTGAAGCGCCTGGGCCACTGTGATCAAATCCATCGATTGGTCAGGGAGTTGCGATCGCTCCGCAGGCGCAACACCATACTCGATCTGTTCATGGACAAAGGCATTCTCGATCTGTTGGGCACTGGCATCCGTAGCATGGACCCGCTCAAAATAAGGCGTTAGACTCAGCGCCACCTGACCACTCCCCGTCGCACAATCCCAGGCCGTTTGATGGCTTTGGGTTAGGGTTGCCAAATGCTCAAACAACGCCTCAGGGTAACGCGGACGATAGCGGGCATAGTGCTTGGCCTGCTTCGAAAAATAATCCTTGAAACTCACCGGTTCACCTCCGTTAGCTGTATCTCCGTCAACCAAGACTGATAGCGAGGTTCATGGCCTTGGGCGATCGCCCGAAGTAGCGTTTTCAGCTTCGTCGTCACCGACCGTTCGTCAGACAACTCATGATTCTCCACAGAAAGCACCGGCGTAATTTGCGCAGCGGTGCCACAGAGAAAGACCTCATCGGCAATGAACAGTTCCGACTTATCCAGCGGTCTTTCAATCACCAGGATATCGAGAGCACGGGCGATCGCCACCACGCTCGCCCGCGTAATCCCCCCCAAAATATCCTGATCAACCCCCGGCGTAATCAGCCTGCCATCACGCGCCACAAACAGATTCATCGCCGAGGTCTCAGCAACCTTTCCCTGGGAATTCATCAGAATCGCTTCATCAAAGCCAGAGGCGATCGCCTCACTCTTCGCCAACACCGAGGTATAGATCAGCGGTCGCAGGCAAAAGGGCACCTGAGGGCAATTACGACGAACACAGTCGGTCAGTTTTTCTTGCAACAACTCCGGCGTAATCTCTTAGCCCAAATATTTGGCACTATTGCTTAAGCGCTGGCAGTGCGCGTCCAAGCGAAATAGCAGAACCTTACCGGGATCATCCGCAGCCGGAATCCCACGAATGCCGCCCAACACGGCTGTGCCGTAGTGCAGAGCGTGGGTTGCAATGGAAACTTGAGCTTGCTCAAAGGGCACGAATTTACCGCGATAGTAGGCATCGGGCAAAAACTGAGGCACCGACACCTCAGCAACCTGCCGAAATGAGAGCTGTTTCGGAGAGACAAGCCTCCCAACAGCTCTCATTGCGGTACTCGATGACACAGGTCCTACGCCAAACCCACCAGCTTCTCGCTCAGCTCCCACATGCGTACGGCCTTATTGGCATCCATTGCCTCATCGGAAACCTCCTGGTCAAAGGCTTCGCGACCTTCTTTCTGGCGGTTGCCCCAGCTCCAGTAGACACCGGACTTGTCAAAGCCAGGATCTACAGCCACGGCTGCGAGGCGATCGCCCGCTGTTTCCTGAGAAACGTAGCCGCCAGTAATGTTCTTTTGGAACAGCGGGAACAGCACTTGGAAGAACTTGGGCGCATTGCGGAACAACGGCGTGTCCGCCACACAACCGGGATAGAACGAATTGAACGTAATCCCGGTGCCCGCATAAAAACGACGGTGCAGCTCGCGCATGGTCAGCATGTTGCAGAGCTTACTGTCTTTGTAAGCTTTGCCAGGCTTGAATTTTTGGCCGTCGATCATCGCCACTGGCGCCTTGAACCCGGCTTCCATACCATCCAGGTTGCCCAGGTTAGGCGGTGCCGGAATGGGAATCTTACCGCCGACTTCCTTCGGATTGGCCGTCACTGTACCTAGGATCACCAGGCGCTTATCGGTCGCTGAGGACTTTTCTAAATCCTCCAGCATGAGCTGGCACAGCAGGAAATGACCCAGGTGATTGGTGGCAACGCTCAGCTCATAGCCATCCTTATTACGTTGGGGCTCCTTGAGCTGAGGCATATACACAGCTGCATTGCAGACCAACGTATCAAGCTGCTTGCCGCTGGCACGAAAGTCAGTGACAAACTGGCGTACGCTGTCGAAGTCAGCCAAATCCAGCTTCATGATGGTGTAGCTGCCGTCGGGCATGCCAATTTCCTTGGCAACGCGCTCGGTTTTGGGAAGGTCACGGCAGGCCATCACAACATGGCACCCCCGATCGGCTAAAGCCTTGGCACCGTAGAGTCCAACCCCCGAAGATGCGCCGGTTACGATCACCGTGCGCGGCTGATCTTGTGACATTTTCTTAAAAAATAGTTAGCGGTTTTTATTTATCTTTCGGATCGTATACCAAGGGTGGCGCTGTCAATACGGCTCGCAAGATCTCGTAAGGTCACGCCACAATTGAATTGAGCCTCCCTAGTCTGAGTCCCAGATGATCTAATTTTTATGCAATGCCAGCTCTGCGATCGCGATTGCCCCAACCTCACGGTCCATCACCTCATCCCCCGTCAATACGCCCGCCGCAAAAAACGCGATGTGGGTCCGTTGATCGATATTTGCTCCCCCTGCCATAAGCAAATCCACACGCTCTTTAGCAATAAGCAACTGGCCGAGGAACTGAATTCGGCAGACAAACTCAAATCTACGCCGGAACTGAGGAAATTCCTCGCCTGGGTTCGTAAACAAGATCCCCACAAAAAAGTGCGTTCCTTTCGACGACGGTAGGAAATACCCTCATCAAAACCACTGAGAATTGACCTAAAACCCTCGGGAATTCTGGGCTTAAGCATCGGAAACGCTGCGCCGCAATTACTGCGCCGGGGCGCTTGCGCCGGAACTCGGGGATGAACAGAAATAAATCGATACTTCTGGGCCTAATTTTTGGCCTAGCCGGTACAGCAACGACCATGGCCACGCTGCACAGTCGTGCGGCCCAAGGGTCTGCCCCAGTGGTGGCGGGTCTCGATCTCAATGATTGGCCACGCCATTGCCGAAAACTACGGCGATCGCTGCCCAAAAACGTGGTCTATGATCCTCGTCCAGGACAACCCTTCGTCGCCCCAGCCTGGAAGCTGAAGTGGCAGGGCACCACCCTGGCGATTCCAGCGGTAAATTATCAAGAACTCACCGTGGTTCGTCAGTCCAACGGCGAGTTTTTCCTGGCGCTTCAGGCCCAAGCAGCACGCCCTCCTCAAACCAGCCCTCCTCAAACCAGTCCTAGCGCCATCGGCCATAGCACCGTCAGCAATAGCGATATGGCAAGCGATGTGACGGTCGTCCTGAGCCGTTCTGCGGTGCAAAAGCCGATCCAAGATGTGCGCGTAGCGAGTACTGTTTTCAACGACATGGCGTCAGACAACCTTGGCCAACAGCCCCTCCAGGGACGGCGCAATTTGCGTCAAGGTCAGCTCTTGACCCAGCGGTTATTTGACGGACCTGTCTCCGAAGATGAAATTCTGGAGTTGGCCTATCGCCATCAATCTCGGGATCTGAGCTGTGACTTGGCCGCGTGGGAGGATGAATTGCCCATTGCGATCGCCCTAGACATGCGACAGGAGGAAGCCAAAACAGTGGTTGCTGCCTATCCCCGTGTGGGGCAACAGGCAGGACGCGTCCTTCGCCATCGCCGAGGCGCAGTCACCGGAAAAGAACGGCGGAACAACACGACTGCAAACCGGACGGAATGGCAGATTCAGCTTGGCGACTCCTCCCAAAACCGTTCAGAAGTTTGGATCTCATTGCCTGAAGGACATATCAGTAGCAATGTGGGCCTGGGTATGGGCCAGGACAACTGGTGGGAAGCAAAGGATCGTCCGGCTTGGCTCGATACCTTGGAAGCCGCCCTGCAAACAACCCTGGCAACCCAAACCAGCATGGAAACCCAAGCCAGTGAAACCGTCTGGCAAACGCTAGCCACTGAGATTCAACAGGCCGGATTTTCCCAGAACAGTGTGCGGTCAGTTCAGACACTGAGTCGTCAGGAGTGATTTCCTCCAAAACAAGTCACGCCAAAACAAGTCACGCCAAAACAGGGCACCCAAAAACGCCATAATGGGAACGTCCATGCGGACATGCTGCCTACCCCTGCCCCATGAGCGATCGCACCATGAACGTCGATGAGAATGTCTACGAAATTTTGAGTCAGACGCAGCGATCGCGCGTCAGCGATGGGCAAACCGTCCCGGTTCTCAGTGACTGCGCCTCGACCCAGAAGCTGTTGGTGCTTGTGCTGCCGCAACTCGGTGACTTTGACAGTCTGGAATACGCCTGGTGGCTGCAACGGGAGCAAGAACAATTGCAATCGATCACGCTGCGGGCGGTGGCCATTGGCGATGTGAAAGCAGGCCAAAAGTTTTGCGAGTACACGGGCTTTAATCCCGAGCATTTGTTTGTGGACACCACCGCAAAGCTGCACCAGCAACTGAATTTATACGAGGGGTTGACCTGGAAGCTACCTGGATTTTCCCCGTCGCAGAATGCCTGGATGAATCTGATGGTGATGTGTGCGGGGATTGGGAGTCCGGGAACGTTGCCGGAAGTGTTTCGGGGGTATTGGGGCGATCGCAATGCGCCCCAGCTCATTGCTCCAGACGAAGTGGTGGAAGCGAAGCCGTTGCCACCGATTAAGGGCGCAACGTTTGACCGTGCTGGGGGCAGTGGCTTCCAGCGTCCCTTTGAACTAGCAACGCTGCGGCTGCGGAATATGGCGGAGAGTCTGAGTCACTGGAAAACCTATGTGCCGGACGCCACGTATCTGACCCAACGGGGTGGGACGTTTTTGTTCGATAGCGATCGCCAATTGGTGTATGAGCATCGCGATCGCGGCATCCTCGGTTTCTCTAAGACCATGGCTAACCCATTATCATTTGTGTCCTCCGAAACCAAATGAGTGTCGCACATTGCCCTGGAAGAGGTAAAAGAGAATGCAGACCGAGAGGACGAGCTGAAACAGAAGTTGGGAAGCAGTAATCGCGGGAAGTGAGCCGTTGATCAATCCCAAAAGCCCTTGAAGACCGCCTAAGACCTGGAAAATCTGTAGGATCAGCGTCCCAATCCAAGCCCACTTTTTAAGTTTGAGCAGACCAAAGCCCATGAGCAGGCCAATCAAACCAAAGAAAATACCCATGCCAGCCCCGAAAAGGAGCGATATTCGAAACAGATCCGGCGTCAGCAACTCAGCGGCCTCGGCTAAGGCGGGATCATTGGCGATCGTCTGTATTGAAGCGTCGATAATTGTGTCTTGAAATGGCTTGATCAACAGCAGAGCGAGGCTGATCAGCAATCCAAAACCACTGTAGAAAAATTGCAATCCGGCGAGAATCGTAACACCAACGGGACGATTATTTTCCATAACACGGGTAGAGTTGACGGCGGATAATCTCACCTAAGTAAGCGGACACAACTATCCAGCTAATCGGCCTCGACTTCGCTCAGCCCTCGACTGCTTTGCTATCGCAGTGTCGCTGGTTGAGCGGAGCCGAAACCAGCATTGGCAAAAGCAAGGTTTATTTCAGGCCATCTACTTAGACCCTAACACCCAGGCAGGCGGCTCCCGGCAGCATCAAACCTGGGAACCATCCAGTATTTCCTCGTCAGGTCTTACGCCCTTGAGGGCAATAACGTTTAAGCAAGCTCCCCTCTAGACAGCGCCGTAGCCTGCTGCTTAAACTCCCGAGGCCAAAACGTAACGCTACGTGCGGTGTAGTTGAAGGCAACAATGCCCGTTTCTGCCATTGCGACCGTTTTGCCAGCCTTGGTCACATGGTAATGAATTCGACAACCGGCTTGTCCAACCTCACCAAACGTACAGCCCACGGTGAGAGGGTCACCCAGAAAAGCCTCGGACTGAAAATTCACAACCAGGTCATCGGTGATGATGCCGGTCTTGCCGTCCCCCAAATCCCCTTCACGAACTCCCATGGCTCGGAACAGTTCAACCCGAGCGTCATGGACAATCCGAACAAGCTCCGCATTACCAACATGGCCACCATAATTGAGGTCTCCCACCCGCACCTGAATGTCACAGGTGAATGGATAGTCCGGTTGCAGGGCAAGTTTTATACGAGGCATGGGTGTGATGGTGTAGATCAATTGAACAATTGGGACGAAGGAGCGATGCGCTTCTTCGTCCCAGCTCAACTGTGTTGCTGTGACGGTTCAGCCCAGTGATCTTCCAATTCCCGAAAAAGTTGTGACTGACAAGTCCGTAATGACTACTCTCAGCAAATACAGTTTTTGGAAAATTATTCCTGGGCTCGGTTAGAGGTTTTTAACTTTCTATGTTGATGGGAGAGTGGGCTCCCCCTAAGGAACCCGGCCCCCATCAACCGCTGCTGTGGCCCTGTGACAGGCGAGCCGAATTTTTTACTCAGGTATACGAGATACCTCGAAAAAAATCGGCTTATAGGTATATACGTTTGACTTCGGAAAAATATGCAGTTCTGTGGAAAATTTATTCCGAGGAAGGACAGGTCTCGAATGCACATCACTCGTTCTCCATCGTCGGCAGCCCAAGCACACCTGCCTGCTGAGCCAAAACTCGCTCCTGCACACGAGCCGCCCGGTTCATCTGCAACAGCCGCACCGTCACCCGACCGACATCCGTTGTAGGAACAATGACGCCATCCTCCAGCCGAAAATGCCGCTCCCAAACATCTCGCCGAGGCTGATACAACCGCACAATCTCTCCCGTCTCCGGATCAATCGATGATAAATCACTACCCTTGTGCTTATTGCAAGGCTTACAGGACAACGCCAAATTCTCCTCAACCGTTGCACCACCATGCTTTTCAGCAATCCCATGATCAATCTCATGGGTAGCAAAAGACGCCATCTCAGGAATCAAACAATACTCACAGCAATCTTGGGCTCTAGTTCGCACCAATCGACGTAATGCTGCCGAAATTCGAGTCGTACTCATGCCGCAGTGGCTTTCAGCTTCAAAAGAGCCCTCGCCTTCGCCATTCGCACCAAATGCTCAATATATTCGTACTGCTGCCAGATTAACTCCTCATTGGGAGACAAGCCCTCACCCTTGCTCTTCTCCAACAAACCATCGATCTGACGCTGCATATTCTCCGAAGGCCGCAGAGCCAAAACCTCCTGTGGCGAAGGCAAACTCGCCAAAACCTCCAAAACCTGAGCCAGCCCCACCAGCCCAGCCTCAGCCGTGACATTAAACTCCCGCAACCCCAACTCCAAAATCTGGGGCACCTGATCCTGAACCGGCGTCAAACGACTGGCCAAATCATCAGGAATATCAATCGTGATCTGCATGGAGCCCAGGCCTCAAGAGTCCATCCCCAGTCTAGCGGAATCCCAGAAGACCGACTCCCCCGCTATAACCTCCCGACAACACACCACCCCTTCCCGCTCTAACCAAGCCGCCAGCCGCAACAGCTTCACCTCCTGATACGGCGCCCCAATCAACTGCACCCCGTAGGGCAACGCCTCCCCCTCAAACCACACCGGCACCGAAATCACCGGCAGCCCAATAAACGAAATTGGCTGCGTATACAACCCAAGATGGGGCCGCACCGCAATCTCCTCCCCACCAATCACCACCGCCTTCTGACCAATCGGCGTCGCCGCACAGGGCGTCGTCGGCGCCAAAATCACATCCACCGTCTCAAACAGCTCCCGCACCCGATCGCGATACCAACGCCGGAACTTCTGCGCCTGCAAATACCAAGCATTCGGCACCAACGCCCCCGCCAAAAAGCGATCGCGTGTCGCCGGATCAAAATCCTGGGGCCGCTGCCGCAAATTATTTAGATGTACCTGCCCCCCCTCACTCGCCGTCATCACAAACGCCGCCGCCCGCGCCTCCGATGCCTTCGGGATTTCCATCTCTCGCGTCGTTCCCAATGCTGATGCAACCCGCTGCACCGCCGCCAACGCCTGGGGCATCGCCCCCTGCTGAAAATGGCCCGAGGCGATCGCCACCCGCAATCCCTCAATCCCACCCTGCAACTGCGGCGAACAGGGCTCAGCTGGGCGATCGCAACAGACCGGGTCCCGCTCATCCGGCCCCTGCAACACATCAAACACCAGCGCCAAATCCCGCACCGATCGCGCAAACGGTCCAATGTGGTCCAAACTACTCGACAGCGGAAACGTTCCCGCCCGCGACAGCCGCCCATAGGTCGGCTTCAGCCCAAAAATTCCGCACAACGCCGCAGGCACCCGAATCGAGCCATTTGTGTCACTGCCCAAACTAAACGGCACGAGCCCCGCCGCCACCGCCGCCGCCGATCCCCCCGAGGAGCCGCCAGCAATACAGCTCAGGTCATGGGGATTGTGCGTCGGGCCGTAGTGAGAATTCTCCGTCACAAAGCCATAGGCATACTCATCCATATTGAGCGCACCAACGAGAATCGCTCCCGCCGCCTTGAGTCGGGCGATCGCCGTGGCATCCCGCTCAGCAACCGGGGCACTGGCATGAATCTTCGACCCCGCGATCGTCGCTATCCCTGCAATATCAAACAGATTCTTCACCGCAAACGGTACCCCTGCCAGCGGTCCCTCCAAACCATGGCTTGCATCCACAACCTGGGCAGCAGCCAAGGCTTCCGGTTCCAACACCGCTGTAAAACCATTGATGGCGGGGTTGTGGCGTGCAATGTTTGCCAGGACATCGGTCAAATGTGCCTGGGCTTTCAGTTGACCTTGGGCAATGGCCCCAGCCACAGCCGTGGCGTCGAGGGGCAAGGGATTGGAAGCAATGGACATGGCGTTGAATCTCTGGAGCAACGTAAATTAGGGCTCAAAGCGAGGAGCAGGATCTAGATCCTGGGGAAGGTCTAGCTGCATGAGGGGATGGGCGATCGCAGCCAGAGCCAGCCAGTGCCCTTGCACCGCCACCGCCTGGTCTGCGGCGAGTGGAAGCCCAAGCTGTTGGGCCAACGCTTGAATCAAGTCCAAACGAAGTTCAGCCCTAGGGCCTGATTGGGGCACATCCGACTGAGTCGAGTCTGGTGAGGTCATTGGGGGGAGAGCCATTCTGGGTGGAGCTATTTGGGTTGGAGCTATTTGGGGTGGAGCCATGCATCGACACCGGTTACGGGTTGCAACGCAATTTTGCCGAGAGCGAGCACAACAACTCCATTGTGAACGAGAGCGCTCATGCCCCGAAATACCGCTCTGCCATATCAATACGACTCTCTCAATTCAGCCCCCCTTTCTCCTATCCGTATAGAGACGGGGACAATCTTTAGTTTGTGTGACGATTCCGACGAAATAGCCTCAGTGGTGCGTCCCCCCTGAAGGGTCAAACCCTTGATGTTTCAAGCCCTGTCCCCGATCATTGATTTTTCTTCATCAAAACGTCTAGCTTCCAACCATACCCGCAAAATTACTCAAGCCTAGGCAGACAAGGGAGTCTGAGGATATTCCCGTAGTAATCCGAGAGACCATGGATATTTTTTTTGCAAAGAACAGGAGAAATTGCTTGCCATGGGTAATATTTTGTACATAATGGTTATAGATGCACCCTGAGTTGACCCCCAGCGATGAGCTGGGGTTTTTTCTTCCAGTCACTGGTCGGTTGCCGCTCTGCTGTGATCAATAATTCCTCCTCGATTTTCACCTTCAGATTTTCTGGGTGAGTCTTGAGTTGAGGCTTCAGCATCGGTACAGCCGCCAATCCATATCTAAGTCCCTTTCCCCCTAGGTTTCCAGGGGGTCCGAGGAAATTTCTAGAGCATGGTCGTTGTCGGCCTAATGCTCAAGATATTGTGAATTTCCTCCGTATTCTCCCTACGAATTCGAAAAGCGAGGGAAGTTCGCTGAAGTTTTCATTGGGCGTGACATTCCCGTTCTGTGCGTATGTCAGCACCGGGGCGACACATCGGATGCTAACCCGATTAGGATGCTTACAAAGCTCTGTAGGGGCAACCCATCAAGTGGTGTTCTTTTGGAAGGGATCTGCAATGAATCAGCCCAGGCGATATCCATGGGGAAACGGGAAGCTTCGGCTGGGGATAGGAGTCCTAAGTGGTCTCATGATGCTGCTGGCCTCAGGAACAGCCATGGCTCAACTCTCATTCCCGCCGCCCACGGATCGCGCGGGACGTCCCGATCGCCGACGGGGCGCAGGCAGTCGAGGCGACAGTTGTGTGGTTGATACCGCCAAAACGCTGTACCACTTAGTGCCCTCTCCTACGGAGCATGAGCAGGGTGATGACGATGCGATCGCTCGGTTCAGATACGCCCCCCTAGAAATGGAGACCCTCTCGGAGGCTCCCGAGATTTTCTGGTATTCCCCAGCCACCGAACTGGGCACCCAAGCTCGGTTTAGCTTGACCCAGATCCATCCCAATAGCCCCAATCAGACGATTTACACCGCTACCTTTCAGCTCGCGGGTCACGAAGGGTTGATGCGTCATCGTCTACCATCAGAAGCCGATTTTCCACCGTTGCAGCCGAACGTCACCTACCGTTGGACGGTGCAGCTCCTGTGCGGGGAAGACATGTCCGTCAGGGATCGTCTACGGGGCCAGATCAAACGCATTCAGTCCGATGAGAACGTCACCACACAACTATCAGTCGCCAGTCGCTTAAATCAAGCGAAAATCTATGCCGAGGCAGGCTACTGGTTTGACTCACTCTCAGTCCTCACGGCACTGCGCTGCGACCCCCCACAACAAGAGCAAGCACTGGGAGATCAAACACTGGCAGATCAAACACTGGGAAATCAAACACTGGCAGATCAAGCCCTGGAAATCTGGGCCAACCAGCTCAAGGCTGCGGACCTAGCCTATTTCACCCAGGTGCCCTGGCTAAAAGGCTGTGACTGCAATTGTCTCTAGGAAGATTGGGCAAAGCACTCGAATCTGAATCAGATCAGGGTCAGCAAAGACGCCAAGGCAAACGTTTCTCCCTTGTAACAGCTTCTCACCAAGACCTTGTGAACCAGAGGCCCTAGCCTGCATACTCGGGGTGACTGCTCCCGTTTTGCCTACGACAATCTGGCTCCCTCTTCCAGCGCCAGACGTCATCATTCCAGTCACCATGGCTTCCCAACCTATGATTACGCGCCGAAAGGCTCCTCGCATCGCGCCCTTGACCCTCTGGACCCGCCGTTTGCTGGCGCTCATTGTTGCGGCGAATTATGCGCTGGTATTGTTCGATCTGGCCTACGTGCCCTGGCGCAACTTTTGGCTCCATGGCAATGTGCATGTCGCCGAACTCAAGTTCAATGTGCCTCTGGTCTCGCGTATTACGCCCTTCTACGATCCGATCAAAGGTATCGAACCCCACCGGGAAACCGCTTCCTATCTAGCATTAGCTGACGAACTCGCCACTAAAATTCAAGCGGGCACGCCAGCATCGAGCCTGGAACCGCTTCTGAAGGACTTGCGCGATCGCAGCCGCGAAATCATTGATGAAAATCCCTTTGAGGCAGCGGGGAAAACCGGCACCTTAGAGAAAATAAAGAATCGCATGGGCGATCGCATGGGTCAAGATTCGTCCAAGCGAGCCTTTGAGCGCTTTTGGAGCAGCAGCCACCTGACCCCCCAACGAGCCCCAGAGGCTCTCGATTTTTTTGAGGCCAAGATCCGCCCCCTGATCGAAACCAACTATTACCGGCGAATTGGCGAAAATGGTGAGTTTATCGATCGCTTCTGGCGTCTCGATCTCTGGTTTCAGATTATCTTTGCCCTCGCACTATTCACTCGGATTTACGGAATTAAACGCCGTCACCCGAGCCTAGGCTGGCGCGAAGCCCTCCTCTGGCGCTGGTATGATCTGCTGCTCTTTCTACCGATTTTGCGCTGGCTTCGCGTCATCCCCTTAGCCGAGCGGCTCCAATCTTCACAGCTCCTAGACTTGGAACCCTTCCGTCGCCAAATCAGCCGTAGCTTTGTGAGCGTCATTGCGGGAGAGTTGATTGAGGTCATTGCCATTCAGACCATCAATCAAATTCAGACAGGCATTCGCCGGGGCGATCTCAAATCAATCTTGAATGCGACCCAAGATCCCTATGTCGATCTGAACGACACCAATGAAATTGCTGTCTTGGCACGACGATTTTCAGAAATTTTGGTGTATCAGGTATTACCCAAGGTTCAGCCCGACCTGGAAGCGCTGTTGCAACAAAATCTCCTGTATACACTCCAGCAATTGCCCACCTATCGCATGCTGCAATCGCTGCCGGGATTCAACTTTGTTCCCAACCAGTTAACCCAGCAACTCGCCTCGGGCGTGACCCAAGTCTTTACCAACGTTTCCCAAGGAACCTACGACACCTTGGCGGTCCACGACCCCAATGCGGAAGACTTAATGGAGCAGCTTGTGCACCACTTTACGCTGGCCTTGACGGAAGCGCTATCCGATAAGAATACGCTCCAGGAAATTCAAACACTGCTGTGCGATCTCCTTGAAGAATTCAAGGTCAACTATGTCCGTCGAATCTCTGAGGCCGATTTTGAAGGTGTGCTAGAAGAGGCACAACAGCTCAGCCGCCCCCCCCGCAACGAGAGAAGTTAGGGGTCTCACATTGCGAATTGTCTCGAATCGAGATCCCGTGGGCTATAGTAGTTAGGTCGAACAGCTGGCGCTCGGAATTCTACTTCCGTGGCACTGCCCAGCAGTTCGTACTCGTCTGACGCATCCGACAATATGCCGAAGAAGTGGGTTCTGAGCCCGCTTTTTTTATTGACTATCGTCTGTTGCAACAGCACATTTCCGTTCTAGTCCTTCTCAATGACTTGATTCTAACCATCCTTAGATTCCGAACGTCATGGCTCATCCTCTGATCCCAAAAATCCAAGCGGTCGCCGACCCCCTTGCTGCTTCCCTGGAGTTGGAAGTGGTCCAAGCTGTCTTTCAGACCAATCAGTCGCCACCCGTGTTGCGCCTAGATGTCCGCCATCTGCACCAGGACACTAGCTTGGAGCATTGCGAGCAAATGAGTCGTTCGTTGGAGGCTGCCCTAGAAGAGGCTGGGACTATTCCGGATGCCTATGTCTTAGAGGTGTCCAGTCCAGGTGTGTCATCTATTCTGCTGGCCGATCGCGATTTTGTTTCGTTCAAAGGCTTTCCGGTCGCCGTACAAACCACAGAGCCCCACAAGGGTCACAGCCGCTGGGAGGGAAGTTTGGCACGCCGTGATGATGAGTTTGTCTATCTCACCCAGAAGGGACGACCGATTAAGATTCCGCGATCGCTAATTTCCCAAGTTGAATTGGTCGATCTGGTCGAATAGGTCCAGGGAGCCACGCTCCACAACCTCCAGTTCAAGACCATCTCCTCCTGCTAAGCTCCTCGTTTCCGTCTGCGCCAGATCTTCCTGCCGCTATATTCTCTCGCCCCCACCTTTTTTCTCCACCTTTTTTTCAAGGACACAAGCCCCATGACGCTACTCTCCCTGCCCGATCTCAAACTGATGATCACTGCCATCAGCGAACAAAAGAAACTACCCGCCACCGTCGTTGAAGCAGCCCTCCAGGAAGCACTCCTGAAGGGATATGAACGCTATCGTCGCACCCAGCGCATGGGAGAAGATGTGGGCTTTGATGAGGAATATTTTGAGAATTTCAACGTTGAGCTGGATGTCGAAGAAGAAGGATTTCGCATCCTCGCCTCCAAGACCATCGTTGAAGAGATCGAAAACACGGACCATGAAATTGCCCTAGACATTGTCCAAGAAGTTGCCCCCGAAGCCCAGTTGGGTGACACCGTTGTCGTTGACGTAACCCCCGACAAAGAAGACTTTGGCCGCATGGCAGCCATCCAGACGAAGCAGGTCCTGGCCCAGAAATTACGAGATTTCCAGCGGCGCATGATCCAAGAAGAGTTCCAGGATGTCGAGGACCCCGTCCTCAACGCCAAGGTGCTCCGCTTCGAGCGCCAATCCGTGATCATGGAAGTCAGCAGTGGCTTTGGTCGTCCCCCTGTAGAGGCAGAGTTACCCCGCCGAGAGCAGCTGCCCAACGATAACTATCGCGCCAACGCCACCTTCCGCGTCTTCCTCAAGGAAGTCGCTGAAACCCCCCGACGCGGTCCCCAAATTATTGTCTCCCGAGCCAATGCAGGGCTTGTCGTTTATCTCTTCGAGAACGAAGTTCCTGAGATTCAGGACGAAGTTGTCCGCATCGTTGCCGTGGCCCGTGAAGCCAATCCCCCCTCACGCCACGTTGGACCCCGCACCAAAATTGCCGTGGATACCTTGGAACGAGATGTTGACCCCGTTGGCGCCTGCATTGGGGCTCGGGGATCACGCATCCAAGTCGTCGTCAACGAACTACGAGGCGAAAAAATCGACGTCATTCGTTGGTCACCGGATCCGGCAACCTATATCGCCAACGCCCTCAGTCCTGCCCGGGTTGAAATGGTACGACTGGTCGATCCCGAAGCGCGTCAAGCCCATGTGCTGGTAGCCGAAGATCAACTCAGCCTCGCCATCGGTAAAGAAGGCCAAAATGTTCGCCTTGCCGCACGACTAACAGGCTGGAAAATTGATATCAAAGATGTCGCGAAGTACGACTTTAATGCCTATGTCATCCCTGACATGATCGTCTCCCAGGATGACGATGATGAGGATGATTATGACGAAGCCGATGGGGCCTATGAGGTCGAGTCTGCAGAGGTGGAAGCTGATACGGACACTGAGCAAGCGGCGCCAGACATCGAAGGTGTTGAAGCGATTGCTGAAGAATCAGAAGCTGCTGCAGATGAGTCTGAAACAGATGAAGCGCCTGATGCAAGCTCTGATGATGCAGAAAACTCTGAATCAGAGGTTCCAGAGGTAGAAGATACGGCAGAGCCTTTTGAAGATGAGACCGCTGAGGAGGTTGAGCTGGATGCGAACGACGATGATGATGCCCCTTCTGCATCTGCCCAGGGAGAAGAGGAATAAATCGTTCTAGAGTGGCTCCCGTGACAAGGCTCTCGTGACAAGGCCCCCGTAACAAGGCTCAATGTTATGAATTTTTTGGGATCAGCCTTTTCGTCCCTTCTTCCAGCCTTTCTTCAGGGATTTTTCACAGAATTTCCTGAAGACCGTGGAAGAATCCCAAAAACTGTTATGAACGTCACGGAATAGAAGGGTTAAACTGGTAGAGATAGAGGTGTCTCCCTATTGTGTCGAAATCTTGCCACTCGGGAGCGAACCTCTTATGTTATTAAGCGGAGCCGCATAGCCTGGCTATGCATCAATTGTTCTGCTTGGTTCCAGTCTATTGTTGTTAACCGAAGGCGGTAGACCGTTATGGAACGTTAAAAAACTGATCACTGGTTACAGAGGAAATCGTGGATGAACAACGGGAAAATCAGGATTTACGAGTTATCGAGGGAATTAGACTTAGAGAATAAAGACATACTGGCTGCCTGCAAGACACTGGGCATTGAGGTCAAGAGCCACAGCAGCACGATCAGCGACGATGAAGCCAACAAAATTCGTGCTCAGGCTCCTGCCCTTGCGGCCGATCGTCCCTCAAACAAAAGTCCTGATAAGCCATCCTCGAAACCATCTTTGAAAGCGAATATCAAACCGAAAGCTAAACCCACTGTGAACCAGCCACAGATCTTGGGCATCCGTCGCCCAAATCCTGCTGAGTCGCAATCAGACAATGCTTCGCCTCCGGAGCAAGCCAAGCGTCCGAGTGAGCCCGAGTCGCCCAAGGCTTCTGATGACAACAAAAACGGTGGCCCAACCGCCAATGCCCCGGAGCGTCCGGCATCTGTGCCAAAGTCGCCGTTGCGCCCGGCAGTTGCCTCTAAGCCAGTGTCTCCGAAAACACCGAAGCCGGCTGTGGCGAAACTGACAAAGCCAGCGATTGTGAAACCGAACGCAACGCCTCCTGCAGCGGTCAAGCCAGCAGGGCCACCCAGTCAGCCAGCCTCTCGTCCGGCGGCCAGTAAGCCCACACCGGAAGCAAAACCGAAGCCGAAACCCTCGCCTCGGCCTGTTGCGCCGCCGCCTTTGTCTGGTCCACCTTCCCGCGGCGCAGATCCGAAGCCGGAGGTTCGTCGCGTCATTGGTTCGTCAACGCCTCGCCCTCGTCCAGTGTCGGCGCGTTCAGCCGATACACCGCGTTCAACCGATGCGCCGCCTTCATCGGAGCGGTCTCGTCCGTCCCGTCCCGGTGGTGCGCCAAAACCTGTCAAGAAGGATATGGGCGATCGCAACCAGCGTTCTGCTCCTCCGCAAATCGTTGAGCTCCAGCGACCCAAACTGGTCCGCCCACCCTCTCGACCAGCAGCGCCTTCTGAAGATACAGATATTGATGAAGGCGTGGGTGCAGCAGAGGAAACCCCCGTCTTGGGTGCAGGTCCTGTGCGTCCCACTGCTGAGCGCCCTCGGCGTCCGGCAGCCCCAGCTCGTCCTTCCCGTCGTGGCGCTCCCAAGCGCAACGAAGAATACGAAGATGGTGAAAACCGCAAGAAAGCGGCCAACCGTCCCAAACGTCGGGTTCACATCATCGGAGATGACGATGATGATTTGATGGATCAATCTCTCTCCGGTAACGGCGAGATGTCAGCAGCCATCAGCCTTTCCCTGGCTCGCCCTGCAAAGCCGAAGAGCATGCAGAGTTCTACGCCAGTCAGTCGGCCAACCTCTAGCCCCTCTCGTCGTCGCTCCTCAGGAGGACGAGGCGGTGGTGCGAAACAGCGCCGCGAACATCAGAAGGCTAAGGCCGAGAAGCCGCAACGTCCTGAAATGATCACCATCAAAGGTGGCATGACGGTTCAAGACCTGTCTGCTTTGCTATTCACGCCGGAAACGGACATCATCCGAACCCTATTCTTTAAGGGAATTGCTGCAACGATTACGCAAACGCTTGAGGTTCCGACCATTGAGTTGGTTTGCGAGGAACTCGGTGTTGTGGTTGATATGGCAGAGAAAGCCTCTGCTGCACGCAAGACAACCGAAGTCCTTTCTGAAGCCGATTTGGACAATCTGGTAACCCGCCCACCGGTGGTGACCATCATGGGTCACGTGGATCACGGCAAAACAACGCTGTTGGACTCCATTCGCAAAACCAAGGTTGTTGATGGTGAGGCCGGTGGCATCACCCAGCACATTGGTGCCTACCACGTTGATGTCGAGCACAACGGTGCGGAACAGCAAATCGTCTTTCTGGATACACCGGGACACGAGGCGTTTACCGCCATGCGTGCTCGTGGTACCCGGGTGACAGACATTGCCATTCTGGTTGTCGCTGCAGATGACGGGGTCCGACCACAAACGCTGGAGGCCATAAGCCATGCCAAAGCCGCTGAGGTTCCCCTTATTGTCGCGGTCAACAAAATCGACAAAGAAGGCGCACAGCCCGATCGTGTGAAGCAGGAGCTGATGGAGCACGGTCTGGTGTCCGAGGAATGGGGCGGCGACACCATGATGGTGCCTGTCAGCGCTCTCAAAGGGGAGAATCTGGATCAGCTGCTAGAAAATATTCTTCTGGTTGCTGAGATCGGCGAACTGTCCGCAAATCCTGACCGACCGGCAAAAGGCACCGTCATTGAAGCCAACTTGGATAAGGCTCGGGGGCCTGTGGCAACCCTGCTCATCCAAAACGGCACCATGCGTGTCGGTGATGTCTTGGTTGCGGGTCCTGTCTTCGGTCGGGTGAGAGCCATGGTCGATGACCGAGGCGATCGCATTGATATCGCGGGTCCTTCCTTTGCCGTCGAGGTCTTAGGCCTCAACGAAGTGCCCGCCGCAGGTGATGAGTTTGATGTGTTCGTTGACGAGAAAGAAGCGCGTTCCGTCGCTTCTGATCGTGCCAATGAACAGCGAGATACCCGCCTTCAGCAGGCTATGGCCTCCCGTCGCGTCACCCTCAACTCCCTGTCTGCCCGGGCCCAGGAAGGTGATCTGAAAGAGCTCAATCTTCTGCTCAAGTCAGACGTCCAAGGCTCCTTGGAAGCCATCATCAAGTCCTTGGAAGAACTGCCCCAGGATGAAATCCAGCTACGGATTTTGCTGGCGTCTCCCGGTGAAGTCACCGAGACAGACATTGATCTGGCCGCAGCCAGTGACGGTGTAATCTTGGCCTTCAATACGGTGCTCGCAAGTGGCGCCAAACGTGCCGCCGATGAGGCTGGCGTTGATGTCCGTGAATACGACATCATCTACAAGCTCCTGGAAGATGTCCAAGGTGCAATGGAAGGTCTGCTTGAACCTGAGATGGTTGAAGAGCCCCTGGGTCAGGTCGAAGTCCGTGCCGTCTTCTCAGTGGGTCGCAATGCAGTGGCAGGCTGCTACGTCCAGTCTGGCAAGGCAACCCGCAACTGCAAGGTTCGTGTTCGCCGAGGCAATAACACTGTCTTCGAAGGGGATCTGGACTCCTTGCGTCGTGTCCGTGAAGACGTCAAGGAAGTCAATGCAGGCTACGAATGTGGCATTGGCGTTGACAAGTTCAATGACTGGAAAGAAGGCGATGTTATCGAAACCTTCCGCATGGTTTCGAAGCGACGCACACTCAGCGTCTAAGAGCTCTCCAAAGCTGCTGCTGTCTTAGCTAACATCAAGGCAACAGCAGGCGACATGATGCTCCACCAGGCGGAAAATCTGATGATAAAAAAGGGAGATAGCTAACGCTATCTCCCTTTTTTATCAATCATTGACCAGAATCATCACCGCCGCCCCCTAAAACTCCAACCCACTTATTTGCCAGAAGTATTTTCTGATTTAGGTCGGTCAACCTTGAGCAGCCATACCATACCGGCCACAAGTCCAAGCTGGAGTGCCAGGTTTGGCAGCGTCTGCCCTACATCCTGGCCTGCCACAAGCTTGAGTAAAAAGATAAATGCGCCCAGCCCACCCGAAGCGGCAAAGGCAATATAAATGAACCGGCGCAGCCCTCGGTATGGAGCCTTGGCTTCTGCCTGAAGACGGGCAAATTTCTCATCGCTCAGATTACGAGCTTTGAGCGGTCGCTGGGATTTATCAGAGGGGTTCGAAGGTGCCATAGCTCGGGTTGTCCAGAATACTTCCATCCTAAATGTCAGCGCTCCCCTTTTTAGAGGCTGATTTTTACAGTCCACTGCATCATTGTCGGCAGCTTTTGTTATACTGTGTAAGCAATTTTTTGCCGATGTAGCTCAGCGGTAGAGCATTCCACTCGTAATGGAAGGGTCGTGTGTTCAAATCACATCATCGGCTTATCGCCCAAACCACCACCAAACTAGGTTGACTCAAAGGTTGCTGTGAAACCCTCTAGGGCCATGCAGGCTTCAGCAAATTCCTCAGCGTCACTCACGTCATCGAGCTTGTACTCCATCACACGCCGCTGGTCTCCCTTCATCTTTCGGGTGATACCTGGCTCACCGGGGTAACGCTCGGCGATCGCCTTAAATGCCACAGAATGGGCTTTCCACGCTTCCGCTGAACAGTGAATTAAGATACGCCACATTGTTGAATTGCTTGCCCCATTGTTGATCAATTGCCTGCTCTTCCAGTGAAGCATGCTTTCGACAAACCCATCAGGGCGCGAACAATCCCCTTAGCCAAGACAACTAGAGCAATATATATGACAATTTTCAATAAAGGGAATACGTAAGAACCAGCCGTAATCCTATAATTCTTTGTGAATATCAGCGTCAACGAGTAGCCCCTACGACAATCTTCACGAACTCTCTTGGATAATCTGTTTGGGGGTTGCAGCAGGTGCAGGATTTGAGTCTGGTTAGTGTCTTGCAAATACCGTCGGAGTGTGGTGGATTATGGCTGAGATTCGGTCTGACATCTTAACGAGGGATCTAATAGAGATTCAAGCCAAGCAAGGAAATGGGACATCGGTGGAAACCTCCATTGGCACCTTCAGTGTGCCATTTGTGTATTATGATGCGTCGCTGTTTGCTTTGATCTATTGGGTAAGCCCTGAAAAGGTGCAGTCCCTTTTGGGCGATCTTCCTTTAGAACCGTTGGTGTCTTTCGGCAAGGTAGCGGTCATCCTGGGTGTTTTTGAATATCGTGACAGCACATTGGGGCGTTATTGCGAAATTTCTCTGGGCGCTCAAGTCAAGCGTAAGGGCTCTAAACCACCGAAGCTGCGCGTCATTCGGAAACCGGCATCTGTTGAGAATGCAGGGATTTTTGTGTTTAACCTGCCTTTGACCAGGGAAGTACCTTGTGTCGTTGGTCAAGAGCTCTGGGGCTATCCCAAGTACGTGACGGGTATCCAGACTTCCTTCAGAGACAATCAAGTTGACGCTGAACTGGAAAATGAGTTCAGCCTGAGTCACAGAAGCGGTTTTGGTCCGACCGTCAAAGGTGTTCCCTTTGTAACCTACACGATGCAGAATCGTCGTTTGATCAGAACGGCGATGGACGCAAAATACCGTGCAAAAATCGGATTGGGCGATCGCGTCCAGCTAAAGCTTTTAGGTCAGGGACCTACAGCAACAACAGTTAAAGCATTGGGGCTGGAGACAATGCAGCCGATGCTAACGTTGCGGACTGATTCCATGCAGTTTGAACTTCCTGAAGGCAAAGAGCTCGCTACCGTGTAATTCTCCCCAACCCTTAGCTAGACCGGAACCAACCCAGACAGTCCAGCCTGGCCCTAAAATAGGCAGATTGAGGTCTCTGAAGAATTCATGAGCTATTTTCGTTCGTCTGTGGATGCGATGACTGGCTATAAGCCGGGAGAGCAGCCCAAGCCCGGTACGCCGATTATCAAGCTGAACACGAACGAAAATCCCTATGCGCCATCTCCTCAAGCCATGGAGGTGCTAAAGACTCTGGACAGTGAATGGCTGCGGCGCTACCCCGACCCCTTTGCGAGGCGTTTTTGCCAGGCAGTCAGTGAGGTCCTGGGGGTACCTGCGGACTGGATCATCGCTGGCAATGGTAGCGATGAATTACTGAACGTCTTGATTCGGGCCTGTGCAGAGGGGCACGATCGCAAAATTGTTTACCCCACGCCCACCTACGTTTTATATCGCACCTTAGCAGCGATGCAGCCCGCCCAAGTGGTGGAAGTACCCTATTCCCATGATTTTCAGTTGCCCTTAGAGGCGATCATTCAGGCCCAAGGGGCACTGACATTCATCGCATCCCCCAACAGTCCATCGGGTCATGTCGTATCGCTAGATATGTTGCGGCACTTGGCCCAGCAATTGACGGGGGTCCTGGTCATCGATGAAGCCTATGTAGACTTTGCCGAAGGGTCAGCGCTGCCCCTGCTCAAGGAGTTCGAGAATGTGATCGTGTTGCGAACGCTGTCTAAGGGCTATGGCTTGGCAGGGCTACGCATGGGGTTTGGCCTTGCAAACCCCACGCTACTGTCTGGGCTATTCAAAGTGAAGGACAGCTACAATATTGATGCAATTGCAACCTTGGTTGGTACCGCAGCAATGCAGGACCAGGCCTACAAAAATGCCTGTGCCGCAAAGGTGAAAGCTAGTCGGGAACAGCTCACTGTGGCCCTGCGCCAGCTCGGCTTTACGGTGCTCGATTCCCAGACAAATTTTGTTCTGGCGACGCCACCCAATGGTGATGCAGAGCGGCTATACCTGGCGCTGAAGGAGCAGGGGATTTTAGTGCGATACTTCAACCAGCCAGGGTTGGACAACAAGCTCCGCATTACGGTGGGGACAGCAGAGCAGAATGCAGCGTTGTTGAAGATCCTAGCAACGTTGCTCTCTGAATCAAGGGTGGAAGCATAATGGATGCTTCATCAACCCATTTTCAGGGGGATTAGTCACGCTTGCAGCAGACGAAAAGGCAGCTTGAGATGACTACCAAGGAAGTTCAGTGCCATCCCACGAAAAAAACTTCCCGGTTTCACCCGGTTTCAGTTGGCTCAAAATATCGAGCAGTTGCCGCACGGTGCGTTCAACGGGAAAGAGCTTTTCAGGAGGCACATTGCGTTGGAAGGGTTCAGAGAGCTGAGTATCCGTGGTCCCAGGATGGAGCATCACGACTCGGGTGTTGGGGCAACGGCGTTCATATTCCAGAGCAGTGGTCTTCATCAACATATTAAGAGCTGCCTTGGAAGCACGGTAGCCATACCAGCCGCCGAGACGATTATCGCCAATGCTGCCAACCTTGGCGGAGACAGCAGCGAAGGTGCTGGGTTCTTTGTGACGCAAAATCCCCATCAGGTGCTTGGCCAACAGACCAGCACCGATGGCATTGACCTCAAAATAGCGGAGGAGTTGATCTTTATTGAGCGATCGCAAACTCTTTTCCGGCTGAAAGTCCCCATCATGCAACAGACCCACACAGTAAATCGCCACATGCAGTTTGCCGTCGGTCTGTTTAATGTGCTGAATCGCGGCTTCAATCTGTGCCTCATCCGTAACGTCCATTTTAAGGAGGACCAATCGTTCACCCTGCCACTGGGAGAGCGCCAATAAGTCCTTGGCTGTCTCTGGATTGCGATAGGTGGCATAGAGTTTGGTAACGGTGGGGTCGTCCAAAAGTTGTTGGACAAACCCCAGGCCAATCCCTTGGCTAGCGCCAACCACGAGGGCAATAGCTTGGGAGATATCGGTCAAAATAGGCATCGGAGGAAGGGCTCGATCTTAAAAGGGTCTAAGGGGATTTCTGCAAAGAAGCATACCCCGCGCTAGGGGACAGCGTTTGTCTAAATCTCTGTCTCTAGATGGCTGCCAAGCTGCTAGAGCGACATGCCCAGGTATTGTGTTTTCGAGAGCTCTCCTAGGCAGAGATATCCTAGACCTTGAGATGGTCTAGGATGTGTAACGCCGTTCGCTTACAGACGCCGACCTCACCTAAGCTCTGGCGCATGCGTCCATAGCCTTCTAGCATTTGCCGTCGAGGTTCCGATTGCAACAGTGCCATGGCTTCCTGGACAATCCGCTCTGCGGTCATCTCTTCCTGAATCAGTTCTGGAACCACAGCTTCCATGTTGATGAGGTTGGGTGGAGAGACAAACGGAATCGACAGCTTCAACACCTTCCGTGCAACCCAAGCCGTCACGGCACTAAAACGATAGCAAACAACCTGAGGAACGTTCTGTAGAGCAATTTCTAGATTGGCGGTTCCAGACTTGGTAATGGCTAGGTCTGCGGCGGCGATTGCCGTCTGTGTCTGGCCCTCTAGGACCGTGGCCCGCAGCCCATACTCTGCGACGGCCTGCTCCAGGATGGGCCGGTACTGTTCGAGCGCCACGGGAATCCAAAAATGAATTGTTGAATCCTGCTGCTGCATCTGCCGTGCCGCTTCAAACATCGGCGGCATCAGGTATTTGAGTTCCTGTTGACGAGAAGCTGGGAGCAGCGCGATCGCCGTTTGGTTTTCAGGAATGCCTAGGGTTGTTCGAGCAACATCTCGGCTAGGAACATCGGCTAATCGATCAAGCAATGGGTGTCCGACCCATGTGACCGTTGCCCCCTTGTCTTGATAATACTCAGCTTCCCCTGGGAAAATAGCCAGGATTTCATCGGTAAATTCAATAATTTGGCTCGTACTCTTACTGTTGGCTGACCAGACCCATTCCTGGGGCGCAATGTAATAGAAAATCGGTAGGCTCGGAGAGGTCCGACGCAAATACTGACCAAAGGGCACGTTCGAGCCCATATAGTCGATCAAGATAGCTGCATCGGGGGGATTCTCACGCAGAAATTTCTTGGTTTGCTGCTGCATCTTCCAAGTGGGCAATACATACCCCAAGGACTCGATAACGCCGATGGAGCCGATGGTGCTGGTGTGACCCAGGAGCTTGGCACCCGCAGCGGCCATGCGATCGCCCCCCAGCGCCACAATGTCCAGCTCAATCCCTCGCTCCTCAGCCTGCTGTAACAGTGCCGTCACCAAAAGGCTGCCCTGCAAATCTCCCGAAACTTCGCCGGTGCTAATGAACAATCGCATTGAGATGCCCTCAGCCCTTGCCCGGGATTAGACCCCGGCGCTTATTGTCGTTCTGGATCGATTCCTTAATAAAACGGTAGAGATGGCGAACCTTCTCATGGTGGAGGAGTGCATCCAACTCCCGCAAATTCTCCTCTTTAATACCGCCCCCAGAACGAAACAGAATCCGGTGAGCTTGCTTAATCGCCCGATAAACATCCCCATCTTCCAAGCTCGTTACGCCAGAGCGACGCAAACCCACAAGATTGAGCGATCGCACCCGAGGCGGATGCCCTTCCACCAACATAAACGGCGGTACATCCCGATCAATACGGCTCATCGCACCGACCATGGCCAGCTCCCCCACATGGACAAACTGGTGAAATCCAGACATGCCACCAATCACCGCTCGCGACTCAATTTCGACATGCCCCGCCAAAGACACCGCATTCGCAATCACAATGTGGTCAGCCAAAACGCAATTATGGGCCACATGGACGTAGGCCATCAGTAGATTATGATTACCGATTTTGGTCACTTCTCCGGCTTCGGTAGCCCGGTTAATCGTGACGCATTCGCGAATGCGATTGTCATTGCCAATTTTGACGAGCGTTTCATCCCCGTCATACTTCAAATCCTGGGGTTCTAGGCCAATGGAAGCACTGGGGAAAATGCGATTTCGATCACCAATTTCCACCCAGCCTTCAATCACCACATGGGCATCGATCTTGGTCTCGGCCCCAATTTTGACCCGCTCTCCAATGATGGCATAGGGGCCGATTTGTGCTGTGGCATGAATCTCAGCACCGGGGTGAACAACCGCAGTGGGGTGAATATTTGGCATTTCTTTTGGTAGTGCGCTCGCTCGTGTGCCCGCAATCACTGGCTCGTTCCTATATTAATTGTCCATCAAGGAAAACATTAGTTCACCACCGGCCACCAGCTTGCCATCAACAAAGGCTTCACCGTTCACTTTGCCAAACCGCTTCCGCTTGATGCTGAGCAATTCGGCCTTCAGAATAATCTGGTCTCCGGGAACAACGGGACGGCGAAAGCGTACCTTGTCGATGCCAGCAAAGACAAAGAGTCCCTTGGGCAAGTCCGGAATTTGGGTGACGATAATGCCGCCGACCTGAGCCAAGGCTTCAATGATCAACACCCCTGGCATCAGCGGTTTTTCAGGAAAATGGCCTTGAAAATGAGGCTCGTTCACCGTCACGTTCTTAATTCCCGTGGCACTCTTGCCCGGCACCTGTTCAATGATGCGATCAACCAGTGCAAAGGGATAACGATGGGGCAACAGTCCCCGAATCGTCTCCACGGGCATGATGTCCGTAATGATATTCGGTGCGTCTGCTGCCGCTTCATTGGCGGCGTCACTGGTCGTTGCGGTGCTGGTAGAGGTCATGCCGGTGCTGGGATGCTCAGAACATATGCGGTGGTCATCGTCACAAGAAGTGCAGCGATCGCGGCTCAACCCATGGCGGCTCAACTACGACCCCAGGCCTAGGAGGAGGCCAAAAGATCCTGGAGTTGCTGGGCAAATCGCGTGTGCAACGTGTGACTTGCTTTGTAGGCAAAGAAGTGAGCCTTCGGGAAATGCCCGAGGAGGCTTAAATCCCCGACTAGATCTAAAAGTTTATGACGGGCAGGTTCATTTGCAAATCTTAAAGGGGGGTTAACCCACCCCTCAGCACCGCAAACTAAGGCATTTTCCAAACTACCGCCCTTGATCAACCCCATGGCTCGGAGCTGCTCAACCTGCTCCGCAAAACCGAACGTTCGAGCCGGAGCTACTTCCTGGGCAAAGGTCTCAGGGGTCCAGTCAAAGCTATACCACTGGTTGCCAATGGCTGGATGAGAAAAGTCAATACCGTAGGTAAAACGTGTCGTTTCTGCCGGAAAAGCAGAGACGATAGCATCGCCCTCTTGGAGCGTCAACGGTTGAGTCAGTGTGGCTCGGACGGGAGGGTGCTCGACTTCTGGTGCTTGGGAGATGATGCCTGCTTGAACAATTGCTTCCACCCATTCCTTGGCAGAGCCATCCAGCAGCGGCACTTCCGGTCCATCAATCTCAATCACAACATCACTCACCCCCATGCCTGTCAGTGCCGCGAGCAAATGCTCAACGGTTCGCACACTTGCCTCACCACACACCAACTCCGTTGAAAGCTGGGTCGGATTCACGGCCCCTAGATTCGCCGGAATCATAGGCTGCCCTGGCAAGTCCACTCGCTGAAACCAACGGCCATGACCGACGGGAGCTGGCTTGATGCACACATTCATCTGGGCACCGCTATGGAGCCCCACCCCATGCCTGCGAAATTCATGGGCCAACGTTTTTTGGGCCGTGGCTATAGTCGGTAGGGTCGAGAGCATAACGAGAACCGTGACTGACATCTAGGGATTAAGAAGCAATAATGCCAGTCTGCGTTCCCAGGCAAAAGGGTTAATATATGCAGAGAGATACGCAAGATAGTCTGTGCGGGTGTAGTTCAGTGGTAGAACGTCAGCTTCCCAAGCTGAATGTCGTGGGTTCGAGTCCCATCATCCGCTTCTCAGTCAATACGGTTAAACAACGGCCCAGCGAGGCATTTAGGCAGTGCGATAAACACCCTTTCCTGTTACAGCCCTCTGTCAATGGGTGATGGGGTAGAAATTGGGGTAAAACTGGTACAGATTTTGGAGATTGCGCAGTCCACACGGATAATCATCAACAGGAAGGCTACATTGCCTGCGCCATGGCCAGTGGCGACAGGCCTCCCATTCTCCCCAAATCGTTAATCCCCCTTCAAATCGGCATCATTTGAGTGCTGCGTTCTCGCCTCTTTACGAAAAAGCTTAAGCGTATTTTTGACCGTTTTTTGCTCCGTCTCACGCGATCGCGACGGTTTGGTTGCATCAACAGGAATCGCCTCAAGTCGCTGGGCAATCCGCACTAAATCCTGGGTCAGAAGCAACGACTGGGCATTTAGTTGCTGGCGCACCTCAGCCATGCGCTGGGCCTGACGGGGAAGCATGGGCTGGTCAGAAAGGGATTGGCTAAACGCAATTTGCTGTTCTAGGGTCTGGGTGGATGAAATCAGACCACTGAGACCGTTGATCAAACGTAAGACATTACTGCGAAACAATGGATCACCCGTCACCTCATCCAAATCTGAAGTTAGCTTCTGAGCATTGGTAAACGTGACCCGGGCGGAGTCCAGCGTTTGCTGAAGCAGCAGGATGTTTTGGGGGTCGCTCAGGACTCCAGAAGCCACGCGTAGGTTCGCCGAGGCGATGCGCATGTTTTTGCTGAGCTGCTCCACGTTGCTGACAATATCGCCGTCGCGAATACTCGCGAGCGTTGGCTTTAGCTCCAGTAGCGTGGTTCGCAGCGTATTGCCCGCTAGGGCCATTTCGTTCAGTGTTCTTGCTAGGGCCACACGATTTTCTTCAATCAGCGTACTCGCCTGGTCAACGAGACCACTGGTTTGGTCTGCCAAGTCACTTGCTTTTGTGGCCACCCCCCCCAATTGATTGGCTGCTGTATCAATGGATAGAGCTGCGACTTGGGCAGAATCCGCAGCACGCCCTGCGGACTTCAGCGTACGGGAGAGGGTGACAATCTCTCCCTTAGCAGAAGTACTCAGCTCAGAGAGGTCATCCGTCAGACGCGTGATCCCTGCGGTGGCATCGGCCGCACTGGCAGCCGTGTTTTTGAGGCTCGTCACCAGGTCGGCATCCCCCAGCAGGGAAGCCAGCTCATCCATGGCAATGATCAGATCCGAGAGAGACGCCACTTTCTCCCCACGAATGTGAGAGCCATCGCAGAGAATTAGGCGATCGTCACAGTCTTTCCCGAGGGGACTGTCCAAACTATCTAAATTCGGCAGCACCAGTAGGGGATCAATATCGAGGGAGGTGTCGCCGATCAGTGCCGAACTTTGGGCCGAGACAAAGGACTCTACAGGGATTTTGAGATCAAGGCGATTGATTTCCAAACGAGCGGTCGCCAATTCATTGCTGACGTCGATGTCACGGACATTGCCCACCTGAACCCCGCGGAAATTCACTGGGGTACCTTCTTTCAGCCCCGCGACATCCTCAAACTCCACAAAAATGGTGTAGGACGTCCTGCCCAAGGTGACGTTGCGAAGCCATGCCGCTAGGCCAACAAACAGACCGACTCCCGCCACAATGAGTAGGCCAACGGATCCTTCTCGCAGGGCTCGCGATCGCAGCATGAACTCCTCTGTCTCCCTAGGTTTACGTAGTTGGGCTAGCTTCGAAGATTAATTCGAACCTGTTCGACCGTGACTTCGACGGTGAGAGCGGTTGAGCAGGGGTTTGAATCCGATTACTCAAGCACTCCGGCCCATTCTGCCACTATCTTTCAAAGATTGAGCATTGCTGAATGGTTCGATATCGACCAAAACGGCTCACCAGAGAATATTTCTTCCACCGCTCTGCGGAGGATCCGCAATCCGATGAAATTCATATTTTTGGCTGAGCAAGGAATAGGGCCGTTTGGGGACCCTAGGTGGGGTGCCCTTAAACCATTGCAGAATCAGTCAAGGCCAAGCTATCTACCAATAGTCTAAATTCGCCTTCGTCTGTTGTCAGTGAAACTTTCTCTCCCATTCCTACCCCTCGCCCTACTCAGTCTTCTCACCACGGCTTGCCAGCGGAGTCGCTCCGCGCCTTTGCCGCCTCCTTTGCCTCAGGATCCTCAGATCCAGGTGTATTTCAATCAGGCGGAGCACCAACATTACGAGATGCCCAACCGGTATTCACCGAAGCCCGAGACGCTACAACGCCCCGGTGACAATCTCGAAGCCATTTTAGAAACAGCGATCGCCTCTGCCACCCAAAGCCTCGATGTTGCGGTCCAGGAGCTGCGGCTGCCGGGGCTGGCCCAGGCACTCGTGGAACGTCATCGCGCCGGGGTCAAGGTTCGCGTGATTGTAGAACATCAATACAACCAGACGTGGGAGGAATGGTCGGCCCAGGCAAAGCAGTTGGAAGGTCGCGATCGCCAACGCTACGAAGGATTTCGCACATTTCTTGACCGCGATGGCAATGGTCAAGTCTCTGCCCAGGAGATCAATCAGGGAGACGCGATCGCCCAGTTACGCCGTGCTGGAGTCCCCCTCTTGGACGACCGGGCCGATGGCTCCAAGGGCAGCGGCCTAATGCACCATAAGTTTTTGGTCGTGGACGGTCAGACGATACTCACAGGCTCGGCCAACTGGACCCCCTCAGGCATTCACCAGGAACCAGGCTTCTCTGAAAGTCGCGGGAATGTCAATCACTTGATACGGCTAGAAAGTCAGCCCCTGGCCCAGCAATTCATAGCAGAATTTAAGGGGATGTGGGGCGACGGACCCGGTGGCAAAACCGACAGTGTCTTTGGGGTCAAGAAACCCGTGCGATCGCCCCAGCGCATCACGGTGGGAGCATCCTCCGTCCTCGTCACCTTCTCGCCCACGGGCAAACGCCAGCCTTGGACACAAAGCACCAATGGACTGATTGCTCAAACCGTCGCGAAAGCCGAGAAGCAGGTGGACCTGGCCCTGTTTGTCTTTTCTGAGCAAAAAATTGCAGATGCCCTAGCCATTAGACGTCGCCAAGGCGTGGAAGTACGGGCATTAATCGATCCGGGATTCGCGTTTCGTGATTACAGCGAAGGCCTAGACATGCTGGGGGTCGCCCTCAAACGCAAAAATTGTCGCGTGGAAAAAGACAATCGCCCCTGGAGCCCAGCCTTGACCACGATGGGCGTGCCGCAGTTGCTGCCCAAGGATTCCCTGCACCACAAGTTCGCCGTCCTAGATGGCCGAGCTGTGATTACGGGGTCACATAACTGGAGCAAGGCTGCCAACGAAAAAAACGATGAAACCCTACTCGTGATTGAAAACCCCACCGTAGCCGCCCACTTTCAGCGGGAGTTTGACCGCCTCTACCGCGATGCGGTCTTGGGGATTCCGGTGGGGGTCCAGCAAAAGCTGGCTGAGCAGAAGGGGCGTTGTCCGTCCTAGCATCGAGCTAAGCCAGCGACGCACCTAAGCCAGCAACGAATCTAAGCCAGCAACGAACCTAAGCCAGCAACGAACCTAAGACAGCGGCGAATCGACCAGAGAGGCCGTGGACTGAGCCGAGGGGGTGAGGAGCCCGCTCAGGGGCTGCTGCTGGTCCAACTTGCGCTGGGTGCGTCGCTTAACCTGCTTAAGCTTGAGCGTCACGGCACTGCGACTGTGCATGACAAAACGCAGGGAGGTTGAACTTTGGGCCAGAGCTGCCCCCGCCCACCAATGACGACGGTGTTGGCGCTTGAGCAGATCGCGCCAGCGATAGGCCGTGGCCAGCTTCAGCGAAACGGACTCACTGCCCCAACCATCTTCCATGGGGAACGAGCCCCAGGCGATCGCCTCAGCCCGACTGGGATGGAACCAGAACACCCGGAACAGCGCCATGCAGGCACCGCAAAGATTGGCCTCAGGATTCACCAGACCAGCATCCAGCAGCAGCGCATCAGCCACAGCAGACACCGTCTCACACACCCGCTCAAAGCCCCAATCCAACACCGGCTTATTCACAGCGGTGGTCAGCACGGGTTCCACCGAACCATCGCGACAGCGCTGGTAGGTCACAACGGAGCCGTGGTCGGCGCTACAGAACGTTTCCATCATCGTGACCAGGCCCTGGATGTCCTTGAAGCCAAGGTTACGGCGCATATCCTGGAGATACACTTCGGGAAAGCCAAAGCGTGAGGGCTTGACGCCCTTGCGCAATCCCAAATAAAACGCATGGGGAACCGGCAAGCCTTCCGTCGCCAAGACCGATGCCAGGGCGCGGTGCAAGGTTGCCCCAGTCCCCAGGTCAATTAGGCCAATGGGGTCTGAACTCATCACCCCCATTTGATCGAGATATTGCTTCATCACATCGCGCTTTTCAGCAGCCCTCTGCAAAATGGCCTGCTGCATGGCACCGTTGCTGAGCACGAGGTGGCGCAGGGCCTTGTGCTCATTCGCACCAAGGTGGCGATCCCAGTCGGTTTGCGTCAATCCAATGGAAAAGAGCGAATCTTCCACGGCCTCAGGCTCCAGGGCAAAGCGGGCCAGCAGCACGCGCACCGAGAGAAAATCCACATCAATCGTGACGGGGAAAATGTTGGCGATGCTGTCCTCATTCACCATCGTGAGACTGGGTAGGGACCAGGACTGGCGGCTGCCGTAGAGATAGTGCAGTTCACAGTCAAAATCGAGCTTTTTGATCAGACGTTGGGCGATCGCCAGCAAAATTTGACCATCGCGTGCCAGGAAATACAGGCGCTTCAGCCCCAGTGCCTTGGCCCGCTTAAGAACCCAAAGCGTGAAGCCAATCAGGAAGGGAGCAGCCACGCTGGCTGAGACATCTCGCAAAGCCTTGTCATGCTCAGATTCTGCAGGCAGGGACAAGCGTGCCAGACGAGCAGCTCCGGCGATCGCCGACGACAGTCCCTCCGTCTGCCAACTGTGCTTCTCAAGCACTTCTTCGTAGCGATTCAGATTGCCCTGGAAAAACGGCAGTGCCTTAGCCCCTGCCTTGCGAGCCATTTTGACGTCGGCCCAGGCATTGTTACCGCAGTGGGTCAGGACATCAGCCGTGATCTTCTCCTGGGCCAGCACCTCATCGTAGAGGCGGCGGGAGTTCTTGGTCTTGCCATAGTCGCAGGAGACATAACAGCGATCGCCCGGCTGGAAAATACCGTACTTAACCAGTTGCTGCTGCACAAAATCCTGACCGATATACATATCGGAGACAAACCGGATCTCTTCTCCACGCTGGCGCGCAGCGTCCACAATCTCCAGGGCATCGGGAACGGGACACAATAGCTCCGCCTCAAAAGCTTTCTCTTGCTGGATGAGCTGCATCTGTTGCTCAGGGGTCAACCGGAGAATAAATCCCAGTTCTTGATAAATCGTTTCCAGCCGTACTGACGAGTCCAAACCACCAGCATTGGCAAAGGCACGACGTTCAGCATCCTGGCGGTTACGGGCAAACGCCTCAGCGGTGCAAGGGATAAGCGACTGTTCCCACAATCGTTTGCCCAACAGCAAAAAGCTGGATTCCGGCGAGCCCACCCGACGAGTCAGGAGGGTATCGAAAACGTCAAAAGAAGCAATGCGACGCATAGCCATCAAACCCATTTTGTAAAGATGAACAATCCCGAGTGATTGACGACCCCCCTCTCTACCTCACAAGGAAAAGTAGGGAGGCAATCAAAGCAACATGCATTCAACTAGCCAAGGTCCAACAGCCACGATCCAGTGGACTCCCACCCTGCAGAAGGATGGTTTAGGAGAAAATGCCCCAGGGGTCAGGGACGCTATCGAGAAGAGACATCAACGAATGTTCCGTTCAGCGTTAGCAAAATTCTCCGCCAAACGGACAGTATTAAAGAGAACAGGAATCACGAGATTTCACTTAGATACTAATGTTGCGTCCTCTTAACAGCTGTCCAAATCAAGGGATTTCACGGAATATTCATAGAACTAGCGATACTTTGTAAAGCGACAGCGTAAAGCGGCAAAAAACAGCAGCACTTGCCATGGATCTATCGTTATTTCGGCTCGCCCCATTGCGGCCCAAGCTGTACACAGAGACAGGGACTTCACTAAAATCAAGGCATGTTAACAAAACCGCGCACCTTCGCGGCCATTAGGTAAGCCTATGTCCCTTTCTCAGGTGTCCTCCAGCACCGCTGACGGCTCCACAGCCCCTGATTCCCCCTTGTCACCGTCCGTCGCTCAGGTTGAAATTCGCGGACTTACGAAAACCTACCGAGAAGGGGAAATTGAGCGCACGGTCCTGAAAAGCGTGGACCTGACCCTCAAGCCCGGAGAATTTACAGTGCTCTTGGGACAGAGCGGCAGCGGCAAGAGTACGTTGCTGAACTTGATCAGCGGTATCGACCAACCCAATACCGGCACAATCCACATTGGGGAGTGGGAGATTACATCCCTGGATGAAAAATCTCGCACCTTATTTCGGCGCGATCGCATTGGTTTCGTCTTTCAGTTTTTCAACCTGATTCCCACGCTCACGGTCTTGGAAAACATCACGCTGCCCCAGGAACTCGCGGGCGTATCCGCCGCAGAAGCCAAGATATCGGCCGTGGCTTTGCTGGAGCAAGTGGGCTTACCGGGCCGGTTGGATGCCTATCCCGACAAACTATCGGGCGGACAACAGCAGCGGGTGGCGATCGCCCGCGCCCTAGCCCACAGCCCCAGCCTCATCCTGGCGGACGAACCCACGGGCAATTTGGACGAGGAAACGGGACAAACGGTGCTCAATCTACTCCTCGACTTGACGAGAAAATCGAATAAAACGCTGATCATGGCAACCCACAACCCTGAGATTGCAAAGCAAGCCGACCGCGTACTGCGGGTTCAGGAAGGGCATTTGGTGGAATAGCTTGGGGTGAAATCAGGTCGGGAAGCAGGCTCCAGCCGTGCCTTAGCCGTGCCCTCCCCTTGCCCTAGAAACTGGGCCAGAAAAAACTGCACGGATAAAGCGAAGCCCAGTGTGGATACAGCTCTATCGAGAAAAATTGTTTCCTGTGAAACAATATCAAACAAGTGAAGGTCTGAAGGAGTCGAGGGCTCAAGGCAGCATGGCACGGTAAGGTGCCACGGTGAGCCGACCCGAGCCAACATTTACTGTGTGTAGAGAGACAAGCATGATGAAGGTTACACGAGGCGACAAGCGAATCCTGAGGATCGCGGGGATTACTCTACTAGGCTCTGCCCTAGGGGGATTGGGACTCCCGCTCAACACCCTAGCTCAAACGCCGCCTCGACCTTCCCCCCCTTCAGAGTCGGTCCCAGCCACGTCCCCAAAAACTCCATCTGCCCAGACTTCATCTACCCAAGCTCCCTCTCAGTCCGTTGAGACCATTACCCCCGAACAATTGACCGCCCTGGCCGACGCCCTACGCCTCACCGCCAATCAAGGCCCTGGTTTTGGCCAAGATATTTATTACGGTGCCTGGCAGGTCAAGGGATCTTCGATTCCGGCCTGGTCCAAGGGATGCCTGGGCCACAGTATTACACCGGGACAATTTGCCGACAGTCCAGACACGGCGCGTTCCGTGGTCCTGTGCGTGCTCAAGGATAAATTTGCGAAGGAGATGTCCACGCATCAGGAGCCAGTGGCCGTGCAGCGGGTGGCAGCCTGGTGGCGGACTGGGGATGGCGATCGCTACCGTGAAGGCCGCTACGGTGACTACGCCCAAACCGTCGCCAAGCTATACGACCAGCAGCTTGCCACAACCACAGCAGCCCCTGAAGTGACCAACCCGGTGAATGACACACCCTACGATCGCTATATGAGCGAGGGCTATCGGTTCACCCGTGAAGGGGAGTTTGGCCAAGCCGTTGTTTATTTTCAGCGTGCCCTGGACGAACGTCCCGACGATAGTTTTGCCACCAGTGCTTTGCGCGATGTCAGCCGTAAGGCACGCACACCGGACAACGCCGATGTCTCCCCCCAGGATCAGGATGTGGAGATTGCCAGCGAATATTGGGTGGAAGTCGCAGCCAATGCAGCGGGCGATCGCACCTTAGTTGCCCCTTCATCTCTCACCAGCAGCAGCTCTGGCGCCTCGGTGGCCTACTGGGAATACCGGGCATTTCGCGGTGAGAACCCGCTGTTTTTCCCGATTGACTCCGAGAAACCGGTTCGCAGTGCGCTGCTCTATCGAGTCACCAATTGCAAAGCCAGAACCACCCAAATGCGGGTCATGAAACTGTACACCCAAAAGCGTGAGGAGATTCATCAAGAGAATTTTGGGAGCGCAGGACGCTTGGAAGAACCCACGGAGGGGAGCAGCGGAGCAAAGGCGATCGCCTACGCCTGCCAAAAAGTCAACGGCCCAGAGGCTATCGACTCAGAGGCTATCGACTCAGAGGCGCTCGTTGAATCTGACAACTAGAGACTAGACTCTATCCTATCCTTTCAAAACTCAAGTTTCATCTTTCAAGAAAGGAAAACAACAAAGGAAAAGAGAGGCATTCGCAGTATTTGCGAATGCCTCTCTTTTTGGTCAGATTAGCCCGCCTTTTCAGGGAATCTCAAAACACGAAGTTACGTCATTTTGTTTTATTTTCCTAAGGCAAAATATCATCAACATAGCCAGGTTAATCGTGGAGTCCCCACCGAAAATCATCCCCCGAAACTAAACCTGAATCAACTTAGCTCGTTCTGCTGAACTTTCGTTGGGAAGTCTGGCCAATTGGGCACTATCAAAACGTAACACTCTTAAAAAAAAGCAGAAGAAGCGCTGGAAAACTCTGTTTTCAGACTTGCATCACTAATTTTTGCAACGGCTGGATTATCTTTCAGCTTGATTTCAGCCAGAACTATGGCTGAATCAAACGTTGGGTATTGGGATGCCCCTTTCCTGACAAGGGAAGAGCCTCATGCTTCACTTTCCCCCAAAAAAAGGACTGAGCAAACACACTCTAAAGACGTAGCAAGGTGAACAATATCGTCCTGGGTTCTAAGACAGAAGATGAGGCAAGCCAGCACGAGGCATCAGCGGCCCATCCCTCTAAGCAACAGTCCGGTGAAACCTTACAGCCCACCCCCCAGGACTATCGCTACGCCCTCGACCAATCCTCGATCATCGCGCTCACGGATACCCAGGGAGTGATCAGCTATGTCAATGATCAGTTCTGCCAAATTTCCCAATATCGCCGTTCAGAGTTAATTGGTAAAACCCATCGTTTAATCAATTCAGGGGTTCATCCCAGAAGTTTCTTCCAATCTCTTTGGAAAACAATTTCCAGAGGATGGATTTGGCGAGGTGAGATTTGTAACCGAGCGAAAGACGGTACAACCTACTGGGTCAACACCACCATTGTGCCGTTCCTCGATGACAACAAGCGTCCCTATCAATACCTGAGCATCCGGACAGACATCACCCCGCGTAAGGAAGCAGAAGCAAAGCTCCGCCATCAGCATCAGGCCCTGGAACAGCAAATCATTGCCAGTCGTGAAACGCAGGTCACATTGGATGGCTACAATCAGATTCTCAAGCTGATCGCTGATGCCACTCCCCTTCCACAAATCCTGCTCAAAATTGTAGAGACCACAGACATTCTGTCTGGTTCGGCGCTATGTTCTCTGATGCAGGTACAAGCCGGGCAGAAAATACTCCATCATGAAGCAGGTCCAAGCTTACCGAAACCGCTGATTCAGGCATTGGATGGCACACCGATTAGTCCCTCGGGAGGGGTCTTTGCCACCGCCGCCTACCATCAAAACACCATCATCCTCCCAGATCTCGCTCGCGATGGTCAGAACACCTACGTCCACCAAACAGCACTACAGTTTGGCTTGCAGGCTTGCTGGGCCCAACCCGTATTATCTGGCGATCAGGTTTTGGCCGTTTTGGCCATGTACTACACCCAACCTCAATCCCCATCCAGTAAAGATATTGCCTTGATGGAACAGGCTGTCGAGCTGATCAAGATCGCCATTGAACGTCACCATGCTGAAACAACGATCAGGAAACAGCTTGAGCAAAAGGTACTGCTGAGTGACATCACCCAGGAAATTCGTCAAAGTCTGGATACTCAGGCAATCTTTAAGACGACCGTCACCAAACTCCGACAGGTCCTCAGTGCAGATAGAGTCGGTATTTATCGTTTTGCCGCCGAATCCAAGCAAACGGAAGGAGAATTTGTCGCCGAGGATGTTGCCTCCCGATATACGTCTGCCCTCGGGGTCAAAGTCTATGATCGCTGCTTTGGCGAGCAATATGCAGCCCATTACCATGTTGGCCATGCCTTAGCCTTAACAGACATCTATAACGCAAACCTAAGCCAGTGCCATATCGGCCTTTTAGAGCCCTTTCAGGTCCGAGCACTCATGGCCGTTCCTTTATTGCAGGGTGATCATCTCTGGGGCTTACTCTGTATTCACCAATGCTCGGGGGCACGCCAGTGGCAAGCATCAGAGATCAAGTTTATCCGCGAGATCTCAGTCCAGCTCAGTGTTGCGATTCAACAGGCTGACTTACTGGCGAAGGCAGAGCAAAAGTCGTTGCATCTAAAACAATTGCTGGCGACTGTGCAACTCCAAAAGGAACAACAGGAAAAGGCCGCCCAGCGAGAGCGAGCGCTTGTTCGTGTCCTCAAGCTCATTCGTCAGAGCATGGATGTTGCAGAGATCTTTCGTACGACAGCTCAAGAAATCCGCCGTATCCTAGCCTGCGATCGCGTTGTCGTCTATCAGTTCGCATCGGACTGGGGCGGAGCCATCGTTTGTGAATCCGTAGATGAAGCTTGGGCCCCCTGGTGCCGTGAGGAGCAACCCCATATTCCGTGGAATGATAGCTGTTTGCAAGAGCAACAGGGAGGCCGTTTTCAGCACAATGACACCCTGGCCATCGCAGATATCTATCAAAAAGACTATGCACCTTGCCACCTAGAAGTGCTGGAAAAGCGCCAGGTACGCGCCATGATGCTGGTGCCAGTCTTTGTCGGTGAGACCCTCTGGGGATTACTCGCAGTCTACCAACATAGCCAACCCCGGGACTGGAAATATCAGGAACTCGGACTGATCGAACAAATCAGCGAGCACTTTGGGTTAGCTCTACAACAAGTTCAATTACTGGAGGAACTCCAACAAGCGAAAGAAAACGCAGATGCAGCGAACCAGGCCAAAAGTGCATTCTTGGCCAGTATGAGCCATGAGTTACGGACACCTCTCAATGCCATCTTGGGATTTAGTCAACTCATGGGCCGAGATTCATCCCTCACCCCCCATAACAGAGAAAGCTTAGACACGATTAACCGCAGTGGCTCTCACCTCCTGACGTTGATTAATGACATTTTGGAAATGTCAAAGATTGAGGCTGGCCGGATTACATTAAATGAAAACGAATGTGATCTCCATAACTTACTGGACTCCATCTATGACATGTTTCGGCTCAAGGCCAAATCTCAAGGGCTTCAGCTGATTTTCCAACGCTCCCCGACACTGTACAACCATGTTCGTTTAGATGAGAGCAAGCTCAGACAGGTCTTGATCAATCTGATCAGCAACAGCATCAAATTTACAAAAGAAGGACATGTCCAATTAAATGCTTGGGTGGACACAGCCTCCGAACCGTCACTGTCAGAAGAGCATATTCCTAGCATCAAACTTTGGTTTGAAGTGCAGGACACAGGAAGCGGCATTGCCGAGACGGAGCTCAAAACTATTTTTGATGCTTTTACGCAAACGGAAAGCGGCATTCGCTCCCAAGAAGGGACAGGGCTAGGTCTTCCCATCAGTCAGAAGTTCATCCAGCTCATGGGAGGAGACATTAGCGTTCATAGCCAGCTCGAAGAAGGCACTCGCATTAAGTTTTTCATTCAAGCCGTCCCCCTACTAAATCATCAACCACCTCGGTTGATCACACAACAAATTCAGGGGCTCGCCCTCGGACAACCCAAGTATCGACTCTTAATTGCAGAAGACCGCCTTGAGAACCAACAACTGCTCACACAGTTGATGGAGTCCGTTGGGTTTGAAGTGCGCATTGCTCCCAATGGTGCAGTTGCTATCGAGGAGTGGCGAGATTGGAAGCCTCATCTGATTTGGATGGATTTACAGATGCCAGTCATGGATGGCTACAAAGCGACGGCGACGATTCGAGCCGAGGAAAAAATGCGTCTAGACAATGGCAGAACATTGGGGGATGACAACCATCGTTGTTTTATTTTGGCACTGACGGCGAGTGCTTTTGAAGAGACACGAACAGCAACGCTAGAAGCAGGTTTTGATGACTTCATTCGCAAGCCCTTTGAAGCATCACTATTGTTCGAAAAACTCCGCCAATATCTTGGCGTTGAATATCTCTATGAAGAAGCCAATGCAATCTACCAGCAGACCGGCCCATTAAACCCACCGGGATTGGAAAGCTTCCAACAACAGCTTGAAGCGATGCCACCAGACTGGATTTACCACTTGAATGAGGCTGCCATGCTGGGAGATGAGAATGAAATCAAAGCAATCATTACAAACATTGACCCACATTATATGAGCCTTTCGGAAAAGCTTTGGGAATGGTATAAGTCACTGCGATTTGATTACATCATTGAATCCACCTCTCTCCTCTTAGAACGACTGAATACGCCCTAGTCCAAGCACTATAGCTAATCTAATTATTACGATAAATCCTTAGAGCATCATCATGACGACATCGTTAGCCAATCAGAGTGGCATGTTCCAAAATCAATCCCCCCCCCATCCTGACAGCTCTCCGATGAATCATAAGGCACGTATTCTAATTGTTGATGACAAGATTGAAAATCTCAATTTGCTATCCCAGATGCTGGGGAAGCAAAACTATGATGTTCGGCGAGCAATTAACGGTGCCATCGCCCTGCAGGTGGCCCCAAGATGGCGACCCGAGTTGATTCTGTTGGACATCACCATGCCAGAGATAAACGGGTATGAAGTCTGCCGACGGTTGAAAGACAATCCAGCCACTCATGATATTCCCATTATTTTCATCAGTGCCCTGAACGACACAATGGATAAGGTCAAGGCCTTTTCTGTCGGTGGCGTCGATTACGTCACAAAACCCTTCGAAATTTCAGAAGTCCTCGCTCGCGTCAAAAATCAACTCCTTCTCCAGGCTGCCAAAGCTGAAATTGTCACCCTCAATCAGGATCTAGAGCAGCGGGTTGAAAAACGAACGGCAGAACTCAGAGCGAGTAATCAATCGCTCCAAAAAGCCCAAGATAAGTTCTGGCATTTGGCTTTCCATGATGCGTTGACGGATCTCCCCAATCGGACTCTCTTGATGTCTGAACTGAAAGAGGCACTCGAAGAGGAAAAAATCAATGCTGATGAGCACTTTGCTTTATTATTTTTAGATTGCGATCGCTTCAAACTGATCAATGACTCCTTTGGGCATGTCGTCGGCGATCAGCTGATCATTGCCATTGCAAAACGTTTACAATCCATCCTTCCTGAGACGAGTACCCTAGCTCGTTTAGGGGGCGATGAATTTGTCATCTTTCTCAGAAATCTTAAAACTGAGACCAAAGAAACCGTGGCCAAGCAACTGGCTCAAACGATTCAAACAGAGCTTTCTCAACCGCTGTTATTCAATGAGCATGAGCTCTTCATTACGGTCAGCATCGGCATTGTGATCAGCAATGGCGATTATCAGCAGCCAGAGCACCTTCTCCGAGATGCTGATACAGCAATGTATTATGCCAAAGATGCGGGCAAAGCCCAATACCAATGTTTTGACCCCAAAATGTACCAGCGAACGCT
This sequence comes from uncultured Pseudanabaenaceae cyanobacterium, assembly GCA_938017515.1. Lineage (GTDB taxonomy): Bacteria > Cyanobacteriota > Cyanobacteriia > PCC-9006 > JAAUQQ01 > JAAUOP01. The sequence continues at coordinate 20,407 of CALIJJ010000046.1, read as the reverse complement.
GACGCGATTGACCTTAGACAGTCAGATGCGTCGGGCGTTGGAGCAGGAAGAATTCACCTTGGCTTACCAGCCGATTATGTCCATTGAGACGGGGGAGATCTCTGGATTCGAGGCACTAATCCGCTGGTATCATCCAGAGAGTGGCTTTATTTCTCCCGAGGACTTCATTCCAGTTGCGGAAGAAACAGGCGTCATTGTTCCCTTAGGTCTCTGGGTATTGCGAGAGGCCTGCCAACAAATACGCACTTGGCAGGATTTATATCAACAGCAGATTTCAAAATCGGCTTCGGCCTCACCTGGAACGGCTAGTGACTCCAGCAAGACTGGCTGCCCGTGGAAAATGAGTATTAACCTATCGGTCAAACAGTTTTCGCAGCCGAACTTGATTGAACAGATCGATCAAATTTTGCAAGATGCTGGCATCGAAGGTAACTCGATCAAGCTCGAAATTACCGAAACGGCTCTGATGGAGAATACCAATTCTGCCACTCTGCTCCTGGAAGCACTGAAACAACGACAGATTCAGTTAGCAATCGATGATTTTGGAACGGGCTACTCCTCACTCAGCTACCTCCATCGTTTCCCCATGGATACCCTCAAAATTGACCAGTCTTTTATTTTTAATCTAGTCAATCCAGCAATCTCGCGTGATCACGCAGAACAGAAAAGCACTCTGGCCCAAGGGAATCAGCGCCTGCGTCAGCAAGACCTGAGCAATCAGGAGCTAAGCGATCAGGAGCTGAGCGATCAAAACCATGATCTTCGCATTGTTCAATCCACCATCCTGCTCGCCCATGATTTGGGTATGAATGTGGTAGCAGAGGGCATTGAAACCGAAGCAGCACTCGCCCAACTCAAAACCATGGGCTGTGATCTAGGCCAGGGTTATTTCTTCTCCAAGCCCCTATCGGCCAAAACCATGACAGAGTGGCTCGGACTCGCCTAGGGCAACTGCGACTGCAGCGTCTGGCGCACACTGCTGCTAATTTGCAGCGTCTCCCGCAAGAGCACAGCCTGTTCAGCCGCTTGATGCCCCAGGTCCAAACTATGCAGCGTAATCAGATTTTGCTCTAGATGGGCTAGCAACTCATCGGAACGTGACAAAAAGGGTTGATGTTGACGCAGCAAAGATTCCGCCATCAGCCCTGTGACCAAGCTGTCACGGGTCAACACAAACGCTTCCTCCAACGCCTCTAGGTCGAGTCGATCAGCGGAAAGGGCTCTCTCTTGGACAACATCCCTCGGCGTTCTTCCCTGGGGCGGAGCAAGACTGGCCAGCTCCTGAAGCAGTTCAAAGGCTTGGAGGGTATCGTGGAAGCGATCGACCTCATCCAGAATGGGGAGGAGCGATCGCAACTGTCGCCGTTTCCTCGCCATTGCTCCACGACGCAGCACCGAAAGGAAGACCGTTGCGATCGCAACCCCCACCCCAAAGGCCAAGGCCGATCCACTGCCCTGTCCCGCCTGCCCCGTGAACCGCAGGGCCATCAGACCCACCGGAACAGCCAACACGAACATCATGCCTAAAACCAAACCCTCCAAAGCCAGCATCTTGGGCCACTGCTCTGGCTGCCAGGCGCCCGAACGATAGGCTCCTCCCCAAAGACTCCCCACCCACAGTTCCCCCACTTCAAAACCACAGAGGCGTTCCAATTCCTGGGGAGACAACATTAGCCGTCGTAGAGTTTTCATGCTGCTCACGATGCTAGACCCAGCATGTGAACCAAAGCATGCCAAACCCCCACCAGGAAGTTACCTTCCCGAGGGCGAAAAAGCTGAAACTCTCCGGGAGAGCCAAAGAACGGGCGTAATGTCCAACCGAGTTGGCTCCCAACAAAGCCATAGAGACACAGCCAGAATCGCAGAATGGTTGTCCGTACTTTGACGTTTTGGCTCGTATCTTCGTCTTCCACAGGCCGCATCACACGGTAGAGAAAGGAAACACCTAACAGTCCCGTTAGACCAAAGATACAGACATTGAGCAACAGAAAGAAATGGTAGTCCGCAACGGTGACCGTTGTGAGAAAGAAGAAGGTAATGGGCGCGAAGCCACAGAGCAAAATTGCAATGACCGAGGCTGCGGCTAGGACCAGCGTGAAATGCTGCCGCAGACTTTTCTTCGCTCCAAAAAGGGCATTGAAAATGTAGAGCGTCGGTAGGCTGATGATCAGAGTGAGAAGATAGAGCGACGGCAGCTTGAGGGCAGAGGCGATCGCCTGTTGCCCGCTATGGAAAGAGCCAATGATCAGACCATAGACCGCAAAAAAGACAAAACTGGATAGCAGCAGCGAGGTGATTTTGCTGTTGAGCTGTTTCTCTTCCAGAACTTCCTGGATAAACGTTTCTCGCTCGCGCAGGAGCTGCATGATGCTTGTAAAGGGGTTGGAGCTGCTCATGCGGGTCCGGGGTCTGGCTTCGACCGTCACGGGGACAGGCGATCCACTGACGGTAAGGGGACTTGCGCCAGGATTGAGGTCAGGATTGATCTGGGGATTTGTCTCGGGATTGCTGCCAGGGTTCATCGGAAAATTCAACTCATCTCGCGCAACGTCTGCGGGAAAATACAGACAGAAGATTGGCGATTTCGCAGACCCACCATGAAGCTTTGGTAAAGCACGCACTTGTAGCACAGGCTAACCCAGGACTAGGATGATGAATAGTGTGTTTGGGTTCGAGGTAATGCATGCGTTTTGTTTGTTGTGAGCCCCCAATGACAGTGGGAGCTTGGGCCGCAGATTATGTTGCCCAGAGAATTCTGGATTTTGCTCCGGGGCGCGATCGCCCCTTTATCCTCGGGCTTCCCACGGGCAGCACCCCCCTCGCAATGTATCAACACCTGATTCAAAAACACCGTGCCGGACAACTCAGTTTTGAGCATGTCCTAACCTTCAATTTGGATGAATACGTCGGCCTCGCGCCAGGCCATCCCCAGAGCTACCACAGCTACATGAACCAGGAATTCTTTCGCCATATTGATTTGCCAGCCCAAAATATTCACATCCTCGATGGCAATGCAACTGACCTAGAACAAGAGTGCCAACAGTATGAGACTGCCATTTCGGCACGGGGCGGGCTAGATTTATGCATCGGTGGCGTTGGCGAGGCCGGACATATCGCCTTTAATGAAGCGGGAGGTCGGCTGAATTCTCGGACCCATTTGCAGCGCCTTGATGCCAGCACCCGCTCAGCCAATGCACGCTTTTTCGAGCAAGATGCGAACCAAGTGCCCACCTACGCGCTCACCATGGGCGTCGGTACGATTTTGGAGGCTCGGGAAGTCATGATTTTGGCCACCGGCCCGCGCAAAGCCCTAGCGGTCTACCATGCCCTGGAAGGACAGGTAACGCCGGAATGGCCCGTGTCAGCCCTGCAAAAACATGGGCGATCGCTCATCGTTTGCGACGAAGCAGCGGCACAAAAACTCACCATAAAAGCTTAGATTGGAAGGCTTAGATTGGAAGGCTTCGATCGAGGACGCAGCCTCACAGCGAAGCCTTAGGGCTGAATGTGTTTGCAAGGAGAACGCCGAGGCTAAGAAGGAATAGAGTTGAGACATTTTGTAACCTTTTAGAGGAGAGCTTCGGGGTTCCCTTGTTGTTTTGTAACCTTTCAGGAGAGAGACAATCATCGCCCCTAGCAACGAAATGCCTTACCGAACAGTCGCTCTAGCCATTGCATCTCTCCAGCAAGCGTCAAAGCCATAGGTCAAAAACGTAATTCCAGCGCTGTAATAGAGACGTTGGCACCTCAGACTAGTTCGATAAAATCAATTCTTAACTTGTTGTTGTGCCAATTGCATGCAAAACAAACTATTTTGTTTATCACAGACCGTCCTAAATGGTTAGGTTTTTTGAGGCCAAAATAATGAGAAAACCGCATACTGGAAAACAATTACAAGATTTTATTGTTAAAGAAATTCGTGAAGGTCACGATCGAATTTCGATAGCCGCGATGGATGATGAGTACAAGATATTGCTGAAGGAGGGCTTGGCCGATCACCCCCTATTTGAAGCTTTCGGCTTTGAATGGTGCGATCGCCTCGTTCAGGTTCACGATTTTATCGAAGTTATCCATGAACACCAGATCATCAATAATATATCTGGCCTAGAGTGGCTAAAACTCGAATGGGATGGCTCGGTTCTGGTCACGCCCCATGCTTTGCCAAATTTAGTGGTGCTCCCTCGCGATTTTGGTGTCGTGCGCGAATGGAAAAGCCGAATACAAAAGCAGTGGCTTAAGGCCATCGGCGATCGCGATGTTTGGCGATATCAATACAACGCAGCACGCGGCCAATATCCATCGAAAAAAAGCAGCAAAGAACAATCAGTCCTGGAAGTGCTGAAGGCTGACTGGGCCTTTCTTGCATTGTCTAAAGAAGGCAGTGACAAAGATTTAATCCTGACGGTCATCAGTGGCGATATGGGCTCACCATCGGTGACAAAATCAGACTTCACCATCAGTGCATAACGATGGGCGTAACAATGGGCATAACAATGGCCGGGACATTTTAAGCCCCCTTCCGGGCATAAAACTGACGTGCAGCATTGCCCAACGTATAGATCAACGCCGCATTGCCCGTGACCCCCACCGCTGTTCCCACAATGGGCAGCAGCTCCACGGTGCTAAGTCCAACTTTCACGGCGCTGGAGGCTGCGAGGGAGGTCGTGAACACCGTCAACACCTCACCCCGCCGTGCCGGGTCCTGTAGCGAGAAACCGTGAATCGCCGCAATGCGAAAAATCATCTCTGCCTGGAGCATGGCCACCGCGAGCAGATCCACCGCAAACAGAGCCAGGGCGAGGGGCGGCATCACATTGGTAATGAGGCCAATTCCCCCCGCTGTGATGGCAGCGCTCTTGATGATGCGATCGCTCAATTCCTCAGGCGTATCGAGGGGATGTTCCGCCTTAAGCTGAGCAATTTCAGCTTCAATCTTGGCCACATTCACCTTACCCACCGCCGCTAGAAGCCAGCCCATGCCAGGAATACGAGCCGCTAGATTAAACAGCGGACTATCGGCAATGGGAGAAACGCCTTCGCCGAGAATTTCGGTGGCCTCCTGGACCAAGCGCTGGGCAGCCTGGGTGGTGGCTTCGACGGCATCGTTGAGAAAATTTTCAGCCAGGCTCGGATCTTGAGGATTCGGATCTTGAGGATGCGGATCTTGGGGGTCAGGAGACATGCTCAGGGACCATAACGTCACTGTCCTAGGATAAAACCCAGAGAAAGCGATCGCAGGGCGTAAAAACCAGCCCCTAAGCGTTCGGTCCAGAATCTCCCAAATCTGGAGTCTCTGGGTCCGGCATCCCCGGTAGGGTGATATCCCCAAACTTATGATTGCCCTGTTGCATGCTGCTTTCCCGCTGCCGCTGTTTCTCCAAATCCTTAATCGCCTGTTCACAACACCAGTTAACGGACTGGCGGGGATGGCGACGCAGATTTTCCTTAATCAGTTGCATGGCCATGGCCTGATCGTCCGTCAGGCTCAACAGTCGTCGGTAGAGCTTGCGCTGGAGCTTATGGGCAGAGGTCGCAGCGGTCATTTTGTAGACCCGCTCACTCTTGAAAAAGGGCTGCATCTCCCACAAGTCATGCACCGCATTGGCAAAGATCACCCCCCAGGGCATATTCTGCTTCAGCTTCGGTGGCGGCGGCGGCATCTCCTTCGCATCCGACTTAGACAGTCCCATGGAACCAGCACTCAGGACAAAGGCTAGGGCCCCCCCTCCCAGAAGGGTCAATATAATTTTGAGCCAGGCCGATTGGGGCAACGTCTGGACTGGAGCGATCGCCCCCCCCGAAACCGAGGCTGGTACCGAAGCAACCAGCGTGGGTGAGGAGGTTTCAGCCGTTGAGGTCGTGCTTCCGGCAGCATCACCCTTGCCTGGAGTGGGGGGTTGGACGGACTGAGCGACCGTGCCCCCAGCATTGGTTTGGGCATAGGTGAAGTTGCTGCCATATTCCTGGGCCTTCTGCTGGGCGAGGCTATGGCGGGGATGGTCAGCGGGGACCGCTTTCATATTGGCGATCGCACGCTGCCAATGCCCAGCAACCATGGCCCACTCCTGGGAGGTTTGGGCCGTCTGGGTGAGATTAGCCGCCGCCGTGGCTGCATTGACAGCCTCTCGGAAAGGGTCGGGGGCCGGGGACTGGGCCGTCGCGGGCTGGGTCTCCGAGGCCGTCACCTGGGGCTGAACCTGCAACACCTTGGGCGAGCCATCCCGCGTGGTCTCCTGAGCGGCCCGAGCGGCGATCGCCCCCGGCATTCCCCCCCGGAACAGTTGCACAGCATAGACATCCCCGGTGGCAGGGTCCGCCACAATCCCAAAGCCAACGTGGGTGTGGTCCGGATTAAGCAGGTTTTCCCGGTGGCCCCGGTGATACATGCCTTGGCGCTCCAAGCGCTCCACATGCTGATAGGCCAAGGCATCCCCCCAGGCTTCGCCCACGAGCAGATTTTCGCCCACCCAAGCCGTTTCCCCCGCTGTCCGCAGGCGATCACCCAGCGCTTCTCCCTGGGGCGACACCGTTCCAAAGTAGCCATGCTCAAGCATGTCCACGGCGTGGGCCTGGGCCACCTCAGCTAAGCGCGGATCAACCTGGAGAGGGTCTAAGCCATTGAGGGCGCGATCGCGGTTGACCAAATCCAGCGCCTTAGCACTAATTTCTTCAGCGGAGCGCCGACCGTGGGCATTAAAAACATGGACCTGGGCACGACCAATTTTCCATTGATCGCCCCCAGAGCCATTGGGAAAATAAACCGCATCACGGCCAAAATAGACTGTACCAGCACCAATTAGCACCGCTGCGACCACCCCTTTAACCAGGGGCTGTGGCAGCTCTTTGGGGTTCATCATTGCAGCGAAATAGAGTTCGGGAAACGGGTATTCGCTGCACCCTAACCACCCCTAGATTGCCCAGGGAACGGCCGCCCTATACAGGCGGCGACAACACCGGAATAATCACTCGTCGTGGTTTTTGTTCTCGGCTGTTCCGTAGCCCCCGCCACCAGGGGTCTCTAGGAGGATGCGATCGCCCGGCTGCATCACCACCGTATCCGTCGAGCCCAGGTGCTGAATCCCTCCGTCTGCCTGCATTACCGTTGTTTTTCCAAGCAGCCCTGGCGCTCCGCCTCGCAGCCCAAAGGGTCGCACATTGCGCCGTCCCGCCAGAATTCCCGCTGTCATGGTTTCACGAAATTGAATCTGTCGCCGAACACCGTTGCCGCCACACCGTTGGCCGAGCCCACCACTCTCTGGACGAATCGAAAAATCCTCCACTAAAACCGGGAAACGCCATTCCAGCACCTCGGGATCCGTCAGTCGAGAATTGGTCATGTGGGTTTGCACCGCATCGGTACCCTTAAACATTGCACCGGCACCGGAGCCTCCACAGATGGTCTCGTAATATTGGTAGGTTTCATTGCCAAACGTGAAATTGTTCATCGTGCCCTGGGAGGCAGCCATAATATCGAGCGCAGCGTAAAGACAGTCCGCGATCGCCTGGGACGTCTCCACATTTCCCGCCACCACGGCTGCCGGATATTTCGGGTTGAGCAGACAACCCTCCGGCACTCGAATTTCTAGCGGCTTCATGCAGCCCGCATTCAGTGGAATCGGATCATCCACCAGGGTCCGAAAGACATAGAGGACAACCGCTTTGCAAATGGCAAGGGGCGCATTGAAATTGCTGAGTTGCTGGGGCGACGTGCCAGAAAAATCCAGGATGGCGCTGTTGTTGTCGGGATTCAGCGTAATGTTCACCTGAATCTGGGCACCACTGTCCATGGGAACGGTGTAGGTATTCACTAAACTCGTTTTCCTGGCGCAGAGTTGTCCAATCACCTGGCGCACCGCCGCCTCAGCATTGTCCTGGACATGTTGCATATAGGCTTGAACAGTGCCCAGGCCAAATTGACCCACCATCCGCTGGAGTTCTTGGAGACCCTTATTATTGGCTGCAATCTGGGCCTGGAGGTCGGCGAGATTTTGGGCGATGTTGCGAGCGGGATGGGGTCCAGTGGTGAGATGCGATCGCAACAGATCTTCTTGAAACTGGCCCTCCGCGACAAGCTTGACATTATCCAGCAAAATCCCTTCTTGATCTAGGTGGGTACTGTTCGGTGGCATCGAGCCGGGGGTAATGCCTCCAATATCAGCATGGTGCCCGCGGGAAGCCACAAAAAACAAGGGCTGATCACCATCAATAAAGACTGGGGTAATCACCGTGATGTCGGGCAGGTGAGTCCCGCCGTTATAGGGATTATTGGAGACAAACACATCCCCTCGCTGGAACGGTTGCTTTGTCGTGAGACCGGATTGAGCGGTCATGGATTGAGTGGTCATGGATTGATCAGCAATTAAGGCCGCAACACTCTCACTCATGGAGCCGAGGTGGACCGGAATGTGGGGCGCATTTGCCACGAGCTGCCCCTGCTGGTCAAAGATGGCACAGGAAAAGTCGAGACGTTCCTTGATGTTGACGGAGGAACTGGTATTTTGCAGCGTAAAGCCCATTTGTTCGGCGATCGCCTGGAACAAATTATTGAAAATTTCCAACCGCACCGGATCCGGCGCCGATAAACGCTGTTCCAAGCTATCTCGCCCCGTAGAGACGAACCGCTGTTCATCCTGGCTAGTGCTCTGAGTAATCACCAAGTCCCCCGTGGCATGGATGGTTGCGGCCCATCCGGGTTCAATCACATTCGTCCCCGTAGGCTCCAAAATGATGGCCGGTCCAGCGATCGCATCTCCGGTTTGCAGGGACTGACGCTGAAACACGGGCGTATCCTGCCAAGCATCGCCAGAGAACATGGGCACCGTGGCAATGGGTTCCAATGCGCCAGACCGTGGCTCTAGCGACTTAGCGGCGGGAGAGGTATCTGTTTTTCCAACCACTTCCACGGAGATTGCGGCCACAACAATATCCTTATCGGGCATCGTCATTCCGAAGCGCTGCTGGTAGGCTTGCTCAAACTGCGATCGCATCACGGCCAGGTCATCCCAAGCCACCAGCAGAGACGAATCAGTCCCGGCATAACGCAAATGCAACTGCTGAAGCACTTCGACGCTGGCGATATCCTCACTCCCCTGAACCGCGAGTTCCTTCTGCGCTTCGTTGGTGAGCTGGTCTAGGTTCTGCCCCAGGGAAACAAGCGCCTCTACAGTGAGCCCCACTTCCACAGACTTTTCCCGCAGCACTCGGCGATCGGCCAGGCCCATCCCATAGGCCGAGAGGACACCCGCGTAGGGGTGGATAAGAATCGTCTTCATGCCCAGAGATTCGGCTAAGCGACAGGCATGCTGGCCCCCGGCAGCCCCGAAGCAACAGAGGGCATAGTCTGCAATGTCATAGCCCCGCTGGACCGAGATTTTTTTGATGGCGTTGGCCATGTTGTCAATGGCAATGGCGAGGAAACCTGCGGCGACCTGTTCGGGGGAAGATAGGGAGTCTTGCGTTGCTTCTGCAATGGTTTGGGCAAGGGTGATGAATTGCGATCGCACCGTCTCCTGATCCAGGAGCTGATCTCCATTTTCACCAAAAACCTGGGGAAAAAACTGGGGCTGAATTTTGCCCACCATGACATTACAGTCAGTGACGGTCAGCGGCCCGCCATTGCGATAACAAGCGGGACCAGGGTGGGCGCCGGCGGAGTCAGGGCCGACGCGATAGCGACCGTTGTCAAAACCGAGGATGGAACCGCCCCCTGCGGCAACGGTGTGAATCGACATCATGGGCGCCCGCAGTCGAATGCCTGCAACCTCGGTCTCAAAGGTACGCTCATAGCGACCGCTCCCAAGGTCGGCATTGTAGTGAGCAACGTCGGTGGAAGTGCCGCCCATATCAAAGGTAATAATCCGCTCAAAGCCTGCGGTTCGACTGGTTTGGACAGCCCCCACAATCCCCCCGGCGGGACCGGAGAGAATGCTGTCTTTCCCCTGAAAAAAGCGGGCGTCAGTCAGCCCACCATTGGACTGCATGAACATGAGCTGTGGGGTCTTCTGGCCGTTCCCCTGGCCATCTCCCTGGCTGTTCCCCTGGTCATCCTCCCCCAGGCCACTCCCTAGGGACTGTTCAATGCGATCCACATAACGACGCAAAATCGGGGAGAGATAGGCATCCACAACGGTGGTGTCGCCTCGACTCACCAGCTTGATCAGGGCACTCACCTGGTGGGAAACGGAAACCTGAGTGAAGCCAATTTGGGTTGCCAATTCCGCCACCCGCTGCTCATGGGCGGGATAGCGATAGCCATGCATGAGGGCGATCGCACAGGACTGAATGCCGCTGTCGTAGGCAGCTTGGAGCGATCGCAGCAGTTCCGCTTCGACCCCATCATCCAAAGGCAACACAACAGCTCCATCCGCAGCCACCCGCGCCTTCACCTCAATCACCTGCTCATACAACATTTCCGGCAGGACAATGTGCCGAGCAAAGATATCAGGACGATGCTGGTAACCAATGCGCAAGGCATCTCTAAAGCCAACGGTGGTGATCAAAAGCGTGCGATCGCCCTTGCGCTCCAGCAGCGCATTCGTCGCCACGGTGGTTCCCATTTTCACCATGGAAATCTGCTCCGCTGGAATGGGCTCCGTCGCCGCCACCCCCATGAGATCTCGAATCCCCTGGAGCGGTGCATCGACATAGCGTTCTGGGTTTTCCGACAGTAGCTTATGCACCTGCTGAGTTCCGTCAGGCGCCTGGGCCACAATATCGGTGAACGTGCCGCCTCGATCAATCCAGAATTGCCAGCGGCCTTGGCCAGGGGAAAGGGGAAAGGTTGAGGAAGAACGGGGCTCTAATGGCTGGGGCTGGGGCTGGGAATGGGGCTGGGACGACTGAGGCATGGCGCAATCCACATGGGGGGCAATGTCCTCTACTCTAGGAATCAATCATCATAGCTTCAAGCATCTTTTTTGAAAGTTACTATATCGTGGGAGCTATTTTGTGGATCTGCAATCACTGAGTCATCTGGAATTGCGACAAATCTGCTATTTCCTCACCATCGTCGCCACCGAGAACAGCTTTAGTCGGGCGGCAGAGCGGTTACACATTGAACAACCCCCGCTGAGTCAACGGATTCGTGCGCTGGAAAAACGGTTGGACCTTCAACTCTTTGACCGTAGACGACGACCACTACAGCTCACGGCAGCGGGGCGCATCTTTCACACCGAGGTTGAAAAGGCGATCGCGCAGTTGGACAGGGCAATTATCCAGGCCCAGCGAACAGAACAGGGAGAGCTGGGTTGCCTCTCCGTCGGCATTGCGAGTTCGATCGCCAACGGTATTTTGCCGCAGCTCATTCGAGCCTTTTGCGATCGCTATCCCCAGGTGGAGATCGAGCTACGGGAACTAACCGCAGAGCAGCAGTGTCAGGCACTGAGCGATCGCCAGCTCGATGTGGGTCTTGAGGTATTCTCCCCATCACGATTGCAGACATCGGGGTTGGAGCATCAATGTTTGGCCCAGGAATCACTCCTTGCGGTTGTTCCTGCAACCCACCGATTCGCCCACAAACAGCAGATTCCTCTCCAGTCCCTCGCGGCAGAGCCCTTGATTCTGCCCTCACCGGAGGCGTTTCCCTTCTATGGTGCGTTTCTAGAGGAATGCGTGAAGGCAGGCTTTCAACCCCAGCTCGTTCAGCAAACCCGAGCCACCTGGATGCTAACGCTGTTGAGCTTGGTCGCAGCGGGGGTTGGGGTGGCAATTTTGCCCAGCAATGTGCTCAACGTCCAACGTACGGGGGTGGTGTGTTGTGAGATCCAAGATCTCAGTTTGAAACGACAAATCTCGATGGCTTGGCATCCAGACAATACTTCCCAAACGTTGGGAAACTTCAGACAAGTGGTGCGTCAGCAGGTGACATAAAAAATGCCCGTGCCCTCGGGAGCATATCCCCACCGCTAACTGCTCTGGGCATGGGCGAGAGGGGTCGAACGGTTAAACGGTGGGAGAAGGGACATCGCCGAAGGACGGCTGGGGAGCACAATCTGACGACAGAGCAATTGGACTTCGCCTTGACTCTGAAGTTGATTGAGGATGCGCGTCACGGTGACACGGGTAGAGCCAATCAAATCTGCAAGTTCTTGGTGGGTCAAGCGCAGGGGCAAGAGCTGACCCGCAGGCGTTGAGTGACCAAAGCGCTCGGCCAGCCAATGGAGCACGTGCTGAAGGCGCGATCGCGTACAGCGAATCTGCAAAAGATAGAGGAGTTCCTCGGTCCGTTGGGTCTTGTGGCGCAAACGAACACTCGCCTGTTCTGGCGTTTCAGTCACTTGGTGAAAGCGAGCGGGCGTCAGACACTCAACTTGATAGGGATAAATACCAAAAGAAGACAGCTCCAAATGCTCTCCAGGTCCCCAAAGCCCCAGAGTCGTGACATTGCCCTCCTCATCCCAGGTCACGATGCGAACAAACCCCGATTCAATTTCCCACAGCGTATCTGCGGGTAAAGACAGCAACTCCTTACGCCGTAGTTTCTTACAGGTGGGCACCAAGGTCGGGAGCGTCGAAAGTGGCTTCATTGGAAATGGCTTCATTGGGCGTGATTTCATCGGGAGTGATTTCATTGGGCGTGACGTTATTGGGCGGGGATTCATCATCAATGACTGCAATCAGGGGCTGTGATAAGACGATGGCTGTGATTGAACGATCGTCATCGGAAAATTAATACTGAGAACCCTTCAATGAGGTACGACCGGCTCAAGTCCCTCTAATGGTTTGAACGCTTGGGACAAGCTGGTCTTCGGAGCCGATTAATCGCCAAAATTTTGCGACCTCTCGACCCACCCGAGCCGCATGGAAATAGTGGAAAAAGTGTCCACCCTCTTGGCAAAGCCACTGGCGATCGCCTGGCTTCAACCACTGCTGCCAATCCTCCAACGCTAGCGGATGCACAATGACATCATTGGTTGCACCACAAACCATCATCGGCACCTCAACCCCTCCCTGGGGTAAAGACTCGATCTGACGGAGCGAATGCAAAAGGGGACCCTGGGAAAGGTCCTTGGCCAACGCCTGGGTGAGATAGCCCGGCGGATAGGGACGTTGACCCTTGAAGAGACTGGTCACCAACTGTGCAAGCACACAACTTTGGGCACAGGGCAATAAGTGACGCTGAACGTAGTAGTGAGCGTGCCAGGTGACGGCGGGTTGCTCAGCGACGGCTAACAACGTTAGGGAACGAACTTGCTCGGGATAGCGGCGGGTGTAGAGCAAAGCCAGAGCCCCGCTGATGCCATGACCCATCAAATGCACGGGCTGATGACGCTCTTTCAGATGATGGTGCAGCATGGCCAAAGCCGACTCTAAGGAGCAGGCTTCGTCTTGCTCTTGCTTGTATTGCCACTTGGTGACGGCTGCGCGCTTCGCTAGATTGCGCAGCAGCGGTTGGTCAAATCCTGACAAGCTCGGACTCGTCGTCAGCCAAACGACATCATTGCGCTTGGAATTCACAACGCCGCTACGATAGGCCGCTTCATTGCCACAGGACTGCATAAACAAATCTCCTAGGATTCTAAAAAATAAGAAGAAAACCCACCAGGGAATACGCCATCACACGAACTCCCCGGAGGAAAAGGAGAGTATCGACAAAACTAAGTCACTTCAAAGCTCGTTGAGCTTCGCTGACTCTAGAATCATTTTATTGAGAACTAAGTTCATTAGCTCCGCCGCTATTAGTGTAGAATTTTTCTCAATAAGAAAGCATGAACTTTTGTTAAAGGCAATATCTTAAACGACAAAAGCAAGGGAAAAGGGCGCGGGAGTTTTTTGAGATCGATTCCATTACCCACAGTAACTATAGGTTTTAAGGAAAATGACAAGAAAAAACCGCATGCCTGAATCAAAGGCTGCGGTTACATGAGGGAAAAACAATATCTTGTTTTGAGCGTGCCCTTTCAGAAGTTAATTGATATTAAATGTCAATTAAAGTAGATTGCAGTGGCACTAAAAATCGCTGGGTTAACGGTCTCCGTCCAGGCACAGCCTCCTTATGCTGTTGTTAACAATGACGATGGGCTGTTCGATGCTTTCTCAGACACATCACCATCGGGAACAGGAAAATCGGGAACAGGAAAGTGCGCCTCTAGGATCTTGGGAATATCACCCGCTTGGACATGGTGATAGCGAGTCTTGCCCACAATCATATTCGGCCCCTTACCACAATTCTTGAGACAGCCTGTGGTTTTGACGCGAACGCGATCGCCCAATCCGCGCTCTTCAACCCACTGCCCCAAAGCACCACACATCGCCTTACCGCCTCGCTTACAGCAGCTTGACTTTTGACAGACCAAAATTTGCGTCTTAGGTCCAGGCACCGTTGGGGGAATCGGGGTCTGGAAATTCGTCTGGGACGGCTCCAGGGTTCGTTGGACCTGGTGCACCTTGAACTTGATGCGACCGTCTTTTTCTTTGATTTCCTGAATACCCGAAACCTCCATCCAATCGCCAACCTGGAGATCGCCTTGGAGGGCAGCTCGCAACAGATCATCCCGAGCCGAACTATTCAGCTTCAATCGATATTCGCCCTGGGGATTCTTCAGATGAATACGATAAATTTTGTACCCCTTCAGTTCGTAGCCCAGAAACTGGCCTACCAAACCAAAGCATTGTGTTTCAGAACGGCCCATAGGATCTTGCCCAACGCATCATTATCGCTCTCAGTCATCAATTCACGGTCGAGAACCAGAGGAACGTGTCTCTTGCAGCCGCCACTCCTGACGCCACTGCCAAGATGTTCGCAGGGTCCAAACAGAAACGGCGAAAACCACCCCAATCAGCAGCCAATGGTCCCAAGCTTTGGGATTGAATTGAGAAGATGGCTCAACCGGTAGCTGAGGCTCCTGAACCATCGTCGTAGCAACAGTCATCAACATCGGTTCTCAATCAAACTCCAACGTAGGGAAAGGATCGACCGATGAAACGGGTTAACCGAAGTCATGGCCAGAATCGTGGGACGGGGGCGAGTCCTGTAACGGCACAGCGACAGGCAGCCGAGAATTGCGAGAAATTATAGATAAGCTACATCTACCATAAACAATAATTTTACTTGAGAGAAACTGTCAAGTAGAAAAATCGATTAGCTCCGAGAGCATTCAGCTCTCACAGCATAATCAGATACTTAGAAGCAATCAGGCAGAGAGTTTCAGGGAAAAAGGCCATGCTCGCATCGTGCCTAAAAAAGATGAGGCCCTGGATAAAAGCAAAAATCATCCTCAAGAACAGGTGATCGTATGTCCCCTTAAATGTAAAGAAAATCTATAGTCAGCCCACAGACCAATAAAGAGCCCCAAAGCCTTGACACAGAAAGAGAGTCACGGCTTTGGGGCATGGGAATAGGGTGGGAATTGGCAAGATTTGCTGACAAGAGATTGCAATAACGATATAGTATCGTCAGCAAGCAATTCAGTCAGAATCCTCCTCCCTTCAGAAGGTGTCCTACCTATGGCGTTCTAACTTGAGCTTAGGGACTAGCGGTTCACCACCAAAGTATCCATCACAAGGAAGTGAGATAGGTGATAGGCGCGTTCCTCAGTTTTGAGCAAGATTTGCTCATAGAGATAGCGGGTTGCTCGATCTCCCAAGCTTTCTGCCTGGGCGGCCTGACGACGCAACATCTTAATGATGTCCTGCTCCGCCGCCAGATTGTTTTCCACCATCTGACGACAGGCAAAGGCACCGTCATCCTCAGGGGTAAAGCAACAGAGTTCTGCAAGCTTGGCAAAACTGGCGACGGTCACACCACCCAGTCCGTCCAAGCGTTCGCCCACATCGTGGGCATGGCTCTGAGCGGCTCCGTAGGATTCTTCAAAGAACTCGTGCAGGCTGTAGAACTCAGCACCTTCAACGGAAAAGTGATGCTTTTGATATTGAAGATAGAGACCTTGGAAACTCGCTAAGGCAATATTTAGTCCTTCGCACACTGGCTCCGTGGTGGACACGTCAAGCAAAACGACGTTCTCCCCAACCTCACCAAAGGCGCGAAGCGGTGTCTGAACGGTTGTTTGTTCCGTGGACATGAAATCCTCCCTCGGGCTTATGCCCCTAAATGAAGCTTAAGTTGGCCATGCTTACTCCAAGCGTGGCCGACCTTGGCTTCTCGGATTCTAACAGCTTCTTTCGGCAAAATATGGAGCTGTTTCAATCTATCCAAAGCGAGATGAGAGCCTCTGTCATTAACTAAAATAGAACGTCATTTAGCTCAGCCATAAGCATTGAGTAGGATGCACAATCAGATCATGAATAGCCTCCATTATAGGCTCTAAAATTCAAGCAAAAACAGATAAATAAACTTACAAAAAACATATATAGAAACGATTAAACCTTCGGAACTTAGAGCCAAAGCATTCGAAAAAAGACTCCAAGAAGGCAAAAGAGACATGAATTAACACGTAATAAAACAGAGAGAAGCAGCGATAAATTGATTGATCGACGAGAATAAGCCATTACGAAGTTACTCTATAGTCTCGCCAAGACAGAGACAGCTTTATTTTAGAATCAGGTGAGATTTAGCAGCAATAAAAAGCATAGCCCAAAATCTCATTGATGATGCTTGCTCCATGAAATAAATGTGCAGCACTAATCTGTAAGAAATCACACCACGATGAGAAGAAAGGTTAGTCATGAAATCTATTTTCAAAAGCTATCTGACCAACTTTTATATGACCGTCCCAAAGATAATGATTGAAATTCAATGTTCTTAGCGATGACAGGCCCATTTTAGATTTCAGGATGTGGGCTTCGTGCCAAGGTCGCCCCCATCGCCCCTTAGGAGTTCAGATGGAGCCCCCGTCAATTGCTTCACACCTGAAGTATTTGGCAAACGATCTCCGCCCAGGGCCAGGCATTGATCGCTCACCTCGATCGCTCACCTCGATCGCTGCTGGTCGATCTTCAGTCACCCGTACCTCGCGTGGCGAAGCTCTCCATTGTGTGACAGAATGTTAAGACAATCTGTATAATCCCGGCCTGAGAGCGATCGCATGAATTGTCCGATGTTTGCGGCCCTGTCGTCTAGGGAGATGCCACTACCGTTTCCTCCCCCACTCCCCCTGATGGCATCTCAGTGCTTTCTGGACATGTTGGGTGTTCGGACAACCGTTCAGCATGGCGATCGCATCCCGTCCCAAGATCCCATTTTGCTGGTCAGCAACCATCGCAGCTTTATGGATCCCCCCCTGGTAATCCATGCCATCCAGCAGGCTGTCCATTTTGTTTGCCATCCCTACATGGGACAGGTCCCCCTCCTGCGCGAGTTTGTCCGCAGCATGGGCGGGTTTCCCCTAGCGGATGCTGAAGCCTCGAACCAACAGCTCTTTCAGCAGGCTTCCGCTTTGCTACGGGGCGATCGCATCGTCGGCATTTTTCCCGAGGGGGCTGCTCCCATGGTGAAATTTACCCAGCCCCAGGAACTCAGCCCCTTCCAGCGGGGCTTTGCTCATTTGGCTCTACGCATGCCCCTGGAGCGACTGCACATCCTGCCCGTGGCGATCGCGGCCCAGGACGAAGCCCAGGAATCCGCAGTCCCCCTGCAACTCCTACGATGGTTTGACCCGTCAGAGCCCCTTTTCAATCAAGCCGGTTGGCATCCCGCCATTTTTTACCATGACGTGAAAGTCATGGTGGGGCATCCCCGAACCATCACCGCCACGGAACGCTCAGCCTACAAAGGGCGCGGCGGCAGAACCCTCGTTCGTGAGATCACGTCGGAGATGGAACAGTCCATCGCTCAGTTGCTTCAGCAAGCGTTCTAAGCTCCTTTCAGTCACCGCATATCGACCGGAGCATCACCACCCGAGTAACCGCCGAACAGCAAGCATCAATGTCCCAGCCTCAACTTTTCTGTCCCTGCTCACCGCATCCCCAGTTCCCCCTCTTTGTGTTTCTCCCCGGTATGGATGGCAGTGGAGAGCTGTTGCAGCAACAAGTTTCGAACCTAGCGTTGAACTTTGACGTTCGTAGCCTATCGCTGCCAGTCAATGACCTATCGACCTGGGAAGAGCTTGTGGAGCGGGTCGCGGCTTTACTCGCTGCCGCCCAAAACCAAGCAACGAACGACCCCAGTCAGGAGAAACAGGCTCAGGAGAAACAGGCTCAGGAAACACAGGCTCAGGAGACACAAAGCCAGGGCAACCGGACACCCCCTGCCAAACGTCCCCTCTATCTCTGCGGCGAATCCTTCGGCGCCTGCTTAGCCCTACGAATCGCCATCCAGCAACCGCACCTCGTCGATCGGTTGATTTTAATCAACCCCGCATCCTCCTTTTCCCATGTGCCGCTGTTTCAATGGGGGAGTTGGGCCTCAGAGATTTTGCCTCAGCAACTATATCAGCTCTCAGCCATTGGCCTGGTGCCCTTTCTGATTGCGTTGGAGCGCGTCGTCCCCGCCCAACGCCAAGCCTTGCTGCGAGCGATGCAAGCCGTCCATCCCAAGACCGCCGCTTGGCGACTGCGGTTGCTGCGCACCTTTGACCTCACCAAGCTGCCCCTGGAAACCCTAGCCATTCCAACGCTCCTTGTGGCTGGAGAACGCGATCGCCTCCTACCATCCCCTCAGGAGATCCAACGCATTGCCCAACGGCTCCCCCAAGCCCAGACACGCTTTTTGCCCCAGAGTGGCCATGCCTGCCTGCTAGAGGACGATGTCAATTTGAACGACATTTTGGATGCAGCGGATTTCTTGACGACGCAACCCGTTTAGTCCTGCACCCCGCTTAGCCCTGCAACAGGCTCAGTCCCTCAACAGATTCCAGCACTAATCCGCCCACATCCTCAACAAGTTAGAAAGACTTTTGGAGATCAGATCAAACTCATCGCTTTTACCATGCTGGGCAAAGAGCGATCGCCTTGATGTCTCTAGATCAAACAAAATCTCTCGCTTATCCGGCTGCCGAACCAAGCTTTGGACCCAGCCCACAGCAACCATACGACTGCCTGAAGTGACGGGTTCTACCCGGTGCAATGAGGACGAGGGGTAGGCGATCGCCATTCCAGCCTCTAGCTTGTAGGCCTGCTCAGCATCCGCCCCCTCAATCACCAATTCCCCCCCCTCATACTCACTGGGGTCATTCAAAAACAATGTAAATGACACGTCTGAACGGTGAAAATCATGCCCCCCCATCATGGCGTTATCGGTGTGGCGGCCGTAGGACATGCCCGTATCATAGCGACTGAATAGGAGCGTATGGATCGTGCGAGGCCGCACAGCAGCCTGGAACAAAGGGTTACGCAAAAGGGCAGACCGTACCTTGCGTTTGAGGTCCTTCGCTTCCGGCAACACAGACTTGAGCTGCTGGTTATTTTTCACGGCTTTGGCATGCCACCCCGCCGTGAGTTTGCCATCCACAAACTCAGCGATGGCAAGAACATCGCTGATCTGTGTGAGATCTTCGGGGCTGAGAACTTGGGGAATACGAAAAAGCATGGAAAATCGGGAATTTGAAATCGAGAATGCGGAGGAGAACGAGGTGAACCGAAGCTAGCGCGAAGGCAAACCCTAGACCCATCGGTGTCCGATCGGTGTCATTGAACGAGAGACGGCGCTAACCGGAAAGGCGTCCAGCTAACGTTTGATAAATCTCATCGGGCACGGCAGCCCGGAGCGATCGCCCCAAGCGCTTCTTTTTCTGGGCCAGTTTCAGACAGTCCGCAGTAGGGCACAGGTACGCAGAACGGCCCATGCCTTCATCCAGCTGGATCGTACGATCCGCGTGACAACGGACAATGCGCCAAAATTCGGCCTTGGGTGCCGCTTTACGGCAGCTAATACAGCAGCGATAGTTCTTTTCCATGCAATCAATAACATTCCGTCGCAATGAACCGTTTTGTTGAGAGGTCCATGATTAGATCGTAGAACCTAACGAGCATCTCAGCCACCCTGCCATGATTCTCCATCCGGACTATCCCAATGTCGTGCTAGCGTTTCCCTATCGGGGGTGCAAAATTGAAATTGACCAGGGGCTCACCAATGGTCAGACCACCTACGCAGCCTGGGTGGACTATCCCCAGGGGTTTGCCATGGCGGTGCCCTTTGCCTTTAGCCGGGGAGAGGCATTGCGCAAGGCAAAGCGGTGGGTAGATCAGCATCTGTTCGAACCCGCTTAGGCGAGCAAGGTTGTAGATGGGACTTTAGGTATGAAATGGCTCTTTATTCAGCTTATCCGGGGCTACCGCGCCTTCATTTCGCCGCTGTTTCCACCGAGCTGCCGGTTTCAACCCACTTGCTCTCGCTATACCCTAGATGCGGTGGAAAAGTTTGGGGCCGCCCGCGGCAGTTGGCTGGGCATCAAGCGAATTTGCCGATGTAATCCCTTTGTTCCAGGGGGTTATGACCCGGTTCCAGAGGCGTTTGCCTGGATTGGGCGATCGCGTCTCGCTGAGCGGGTCTGCGACAAGGACGACCTTTCAG
>CALIJJ010000045.1 GCA_938017515.1 uncultured Pseudanabaenaceae cyanobacterium | reverse complement strand
CCAAGCTTTTTCAACTCTCTAAAGATTGAAAGATTTTGCTGATTGGTCTGTACAACACTTTCGGTAACTTCTAGCTCTAATTCTGACGCAACCATCCCCGTTTCATCTAGGGTGCGCTCTACCAATGAGACAAAGTCCTGATCAAGAAAATGAGTGGGAGAAATATTAACCGACATGCGAATTGCTGGTAAACCTGCTTTTTTCCAGGTAACGGCTTGGCGGCAGGCCGTTTTTAGTACCCATTCCGTAAGGGGCTTAATAACCCCTATTCTTTCTGCGATCGCAATAAACTCAATGGGGGAAACATGACCTAGCTGTGGATGATGCCAGCGTGATAGGGCTTCTACGCCAATAATGTTGCCCGTCGATATCTGAATTTGAGGTTGGTAAAATAGCGAGAGTTGATGATTTTCAACTGCTTCCCTCAGATTTTGTTCGACGCGAAATCGATACTCCGCTTTCTGGGTTAACTCAGGCTTATAGAAGGAACATTGATTTTTCCCATGCTCCTTTGCTTCATAGAGAGATGTATCAGCAGCCTTGATTAACGTTGATAGCTCTTTGCCATCTTCAGGGTAGTGGGCAATGCCAATACTGCAGGCTGGAGTGAACTTCCTGGCTAATATCTCAACGGGATGAGATATGATATCCAAACATCGCTTCGCGACATCATCTGCATCATAGTTGTCATCGATATTGTCCAGAAGGATACAGAATTCATCGCCACCAAGACGCGCAACAAAATCAACTCCACGGACAACTTTTTTTAGTCGCTTTGCAATCTCTTGCAGTAATAGATCACCGGCATCATGACCTAGGCTATCATTGACACTCTTGAAATCATCTAAGTCAATGTAGAGAAGGCCTAAGCGAGCTGTATTTTTCTCGGCATTGTGAATTGATGTCTCAAGCTGTTCGTAGAAGTGATCACGACTGGCAAGTCCTGTTAAAGCATCAACATAGGCTAATTCCCGTATCCGTTTCTGGGCGTGGTCCCGCTCCATCACGATGCTAGCGAGTCTTGCTGCCGACTTTAGATCATTTGATTCCTCTTCATTGGGTAAAGCGGGGTGGTTGTAATACATCCCAAACGCTCCCAGTACCAAGCCTGAAGAGCTCTTAATCGGTTCGGACCAACAACAGCGCATACCATGGGGAAGGGCCACATGTTTAATCTTGGCCCATTTGGGATCTGTCTCAATGTTCTCAACCAGAACACGCTTGCCAGTGTAAGTTGACGTACCGCATGAGCCTACGTTCGGGCCGTTTTCTAGGCCGTGGACTGCATCGCAATATTCCTTCGGTAAGCTTGGGGCACCCCCATGCATCAGTCGGCCATCTTGTAGCTCTAGCATCGAACATCGCATTCCAGGATGGCGACCTTCATACATCAAAGCAATCTCAGGATAGATTTCTGATGCCGGTCTTCCTGTGGCGATCATCTCCATGATCTCAGCATTTTTCTCATCAAATGCCTCTGCCTTTTTTCGAGCTGTTATGTCAACATGTGTTCCGATCAGACGAATGGCTTCTCCATCAGAATCACGACGGACTAGAAATGCACGGGACAGCACAAAGACTTCATGCCCAGCTTTGTGCTGCATGCGCATTTCAACCTCAAAGCCATCGGCTTGACCCACTAAATAGTCCTGAACAATTCCTAAGACTCTCTCCTTATCATCGGGATGAACAAGACTTTTCCAGGTGCTTAAATCATCAGATAGCTCATCAATCTCATAGCCCAACATGCTTTTCCAGGGTGTGGAATAGTAGACTTGATTGGTTTCTAAGTCCCAATCCCACAGCCCATCACTGGCACTACGCATTGCCAGGTAAAGACGTTCCTCACTCTTTTTGAGTCTTTCTTGTGACCTCTTCCGCTCTGTGATGTTGTGTCCAATTCCAAGGATGCCAATCAGCTCTCCGCTTTCGCTGTACATGGGCTGTCGGCTAATCGTGAGCAGCTCACGATGCCCATCCTTGGCGAAGGTTGCCCATGCTTCGCTGATGAATGGTGAGCTGCTTCCTGCAAGTTCACTGCTACATCCTCCCAATACGCCTGCTAGCTCAGCGTTGATGAAATCACGATCAGTCTTGCCCAGAATCTCTTGTTCAGAGGCTCCAAGCAATGCTTCAAAACGATGATTGCAAGCGAGAAAAATCCCATCAGGAGATTTTAGCCAGACAATATCTGGCAATGTTCGAATCATCATGCGATGAAGCTCAAGTTCTCTTTGGGAGTGTTGGCCTATTTCTTTGGTCGTAGAAATATCCCAGCTTGCTAGAGCTGAAGCCGATAGAGCTTTATCTTTCTGAATCTCGCATCTCATGGTGGGGTGCTATATATTTAGGGCCCAGATTTTACCCAATCATAGAAGATGTTGGCAAAATTAGAATTCGCGTTTTAGCTGAAATTATAATTGCCGGTAATTACGCATCACTAATAAAAGGCCATAAAGCAAGAGATCTACCGAAGCTTTTTGAGTGTTGGTTTGATGGTTTTTTAGATGTTAAACACCTATATTGATTCGGAATATTCCAATTGCTGAGGAGATTGCGTATGATTTGGATTTACCTCGCCTAAAGAATGAAATGGCTTAAGTATTTCACTCGGATTTTCCTGGCAATGCTTGATTCCAGGACCCATGATTTTGCTTGCTCCGCTGTGACGTTCGAGGGCAGAGCTTTATACTGAGCGAATATGACTTGTTCCTATCGGAATGAAATACCTTCTTGATCACCCTAGAATTGTTCTTGGCTTCTTGCTGGAACATGTGCAAATGCTGGGCTTGACCCTGGCGATCGCCCTCCCCCTCTCCATAACCCTCTCCCTATTCATCACCCGCTATCGCTGGCTCAACCTCCCCATCCTCGGTACCCTCGGCATTCTCTACACGATTCCCAGCCTCGCGCTGATGATTTTACTGGTGCCTTTTCTGGGTCTTAACGCGCAATCCGTCGTCGCTGCTATGGTGATTTACACCCAAGTGATTTTGGTTCGCAATCTGGTGGCTGGCTTGGGTTCGCTTGATCCCGCAATCCTCGAAGCTGCCACCGGCATGGGTATGAGCCCCTGGCAATGCTGGTGGTGGGTGCAGGTGCCGCTGGTGCTGCCCGTTTTCTTCTCAGGCGTACGGTTGGCGAGTATTGTCGCGATCGCCATGGCCACCCTCGGAGCCAAATTTGGGGCCGGAGGCTTGGGGACACTGCTGTTCGACGGCATTGCCCAGGCCGGTCGCTACGACAAGATTTGGGCTGGAGCGATCGCGGTTTCAGTTCTCGCCTTTGCGATCAACGCACTGTTGCTCGGGCTACAGCGCTGGTTAAGCCCAGCTCCGCTAGCAACGCCAGTAGCGCCACGGGGATAGCGCCAACGAGCAATATCCCTGGCTCATAGAGCGCAAAACCGAGGATGATGAATCGCCCAAAGCCTCCGGCTCCGATGAACGCAGCCAGGGTTGCGCTGGCAATCACTTCCACTGTTGCAGTTTTGATTCCGGCTAGGATGATAGGCAGCGCGAGGGGAATCTCGATCTGTTGCAAGATTTGTAGATTGGACATCCCCATCCCCTTGGCTGCTTCCAGAACAGAAGGATCGAGACTACGAAAGGCGATATCGGTGTTGATCAAGATGGGAGGGAGCGCGAGGAGGGTCAGGGCGATCGCCGCTGACGTGAAGCTGAGGCCAAAGTAGGGAATGGCCAGGAACAGAATGGCGAGGCTGGGGATGACACGCAGGGCATTGAAACCGTTGATGAGCAGGGTGGAAGCCAGGGGCGAGCGCGAGGCCCAAAAGCCCAAGGGCAGGCCAAGGAAGAGGGCGATCGCCAGCGGCACCGCCACCAGGATTAGATGCTCCTGCAACGCAGTCCAGAGTTCCGGTGCATTGTTTGTGGCGTAGGCATAGGCTTCCGCAAAGGCATCCATAGGCATCCGTCACACCTGCTGATTTAGTGGGGACTGATTTAGTAGGGGCTGATTCAATGGGGGCTGATTCAATGGAGCCTGAAACACCTGGGCTAGAGCTAAAATCTTGGGATGTTTCCAGCCAATGACGTCACTGACTTGCAAGTAATCTTCCATAATCTGTCGTGACTCCCTTTGCGGCAGCTCACGTTTTTGCAGCTCCCATTCTGATTGTAATGAAAGCACTCTTCGTTGGCCTCACCACCATAGACCTGATTTATCAGGTCGAACAAGCGCCCCAGGCCAATCAAAAATCTGTGGCTCAAGATTTCAGCCTCGCGGCTGGTGGACCTGCGACGAATGCTGCTGTGACCTTTGCCGCCCTACAGGAACGAGCAAACCGCACAACATCAGCGCAACAACAATCGGAGAGAAATGCCCCAAGCGCCATGGTTCCAACGTTGGTGACCTGTCTGGGACAGCACCCCCTCGCCCACGTGGCCCATCGTGAACTCCAAACGTGCGGTGTGACGGTTCTTGACCTCGCTCCAGATGTCGCTGAACCGCCGCCAATGTCATCGATTTGGGTGCATGCCGCAACCGGCGATCGCACGGTCGTCTCCCTCAATGCCACCCGCATCCCAGCTCAGCCCGAGATGCTTCCGCCATCACTGTTGCAAGATGTGGCCATTATTCTGATCGACGGACACCAAATGGCCATTGGAGAAGCGATCGCCCGACAGGCCCAGCAACAGAATATTCCCGTGGTGATTGATGGCGGTAGCTGGAAGCCTGGATTTGAGCGAGTGCTGCGATATGCAGATGTTGTTATTGCATCTGCTAATTTCTTTCCACCCAATACAGCGACTCAAGCGGACGTCGTAACTTACCTGCAATCTCTCGGGGTTGAGCGCATTGCGATTACCGACGGAGCCGATGCGATCGCCTACTGGGAACGCGATCGCGCTGGAAGTGTCGCTGCTCTTAATATTCAGACCATTGATACGCTGGGGGCGGGGGATATCTTCCACGGTGCTTTTTGTCATTACTGGCAACTGGATAAGGATTTTTCGACAGCATTGGCCAGGGCGACTGAGATCGCGGCGCTGGCCTGTCAGTCCTTTGGTACCCGAGCTTGGCTCAAGGTGTTGAGCTGTGAAGAAGATGAACGCCTCATTTGAGCCTGCTAAATGATGGCTGTTTTTTGGTATGGACCCAGCTGAACGGTTCCAAACTGCATATTTCCTTGCCATTATCCCAAATGAATATAAGCTCGCCTTGGGAGGTTTTGTATGTACTTTTCTTGACCGATTAGCCTGTTATTTTGTTCATTCTAAGGAGATGACTGACTGTGACCGCTTGGAGCATGATATCTCTTGGGATTTGTTTCAGTATTTTTTCTGGTGTTTGTCGTATGAATGTTGTCTTTGATGCTCTCTGCTTTATTTCTGTCTGTGTAACATTTCTGTATGCCATTGTTGGCCTATGATACTGTGGCGCTAGTGTTCCTGCTTCAACGCCTTATTAATTTCTTTTGACCCTGGGATTAGAGGGATGATCCTGGTCATTGGAAGTTCTAAAATGACGTTTTCTTTTTGGTATCGTTGAAAATTCTATCAACTCAGAAGATAGGTGCATCGCTGTGGGTAAGAAGATTCTGGTGCGGGAATCACAGCAGAGGGGAATGCGAAGGCGATACTCCATCACTGGTCTCATTCTCCTAGGTTTTTTCGAGGTGTTATCATCTAGGGCTTTGGCGCTTGAAGATGTGCCTTTGCAATTTGTTAATCCTGTTTTTGCTAGCCCGAAAAAAGGTCAGGGGAGTCCTGATCAAGATTTAGGCGATTTTTCTGACATGGGGGCACCGCGCGATCGCGGTTCAGCGGGGAGCCGTGGGGAATGTCCGCCACCTGAGGATTCCCAGCGCTCCTTAACGGCCTTGGTTCCCTTATTGCAAACCACGGTGAATGGTGCTCCGGCTACAATTCCTTTCAGTGCAACCGCCGAAACGCACCCCACATTTTGGTTCAACTTTCCCTATTCTGCGGACGTGATTCACAGTATTCGCTTCGTCATTGTCGATGAAGTCGGTGTTCCGATTGCAACAGAGCCTGTTTCGGTTGCCATTCAGGCCAATCCAGGGTTGCTGAATGTTCAATGGCCAACCGATGAGACACCCCTTGGCCTAGAGCAATCCTATCGTTGGTTTTTGCTGGTGGATTGTCAGTCACCGGGTACGACCGATCTGTTTCTGGAAGGGATTGTGCGCCGAATGCCCATGTCTGCGGATTTGCAGCAGCGTTTGGCCGGGGCGACTCCTCGGGAGCAAGTGTTCCTCTACGCCAATGAAAGCCTCTGGCATGAGGCCCTGACGGGGTTGGCTGAGTTACGCCAGGCTGAACCTAAAAATTCCTCACTGGCAACCGATTGGAAAGACCTCTTGGAATCGGTTAATTTGCCGGTGGTTGCTCCGAGTTCGGGAGCGGCAAGCGAATGAAAGATCAGCGCATGAAAGATAAAAGTACACATGGCTCAAAGCCTTCTCCTTCCATAGGCAAGCCTGCCCACTGGTCTGTTCGTCAGGTTTTGTGTTTTGTTTTGGGCCTGTTGTTGGCATTGACGCCCCAGCTACTCTCCCGGTCTGCATCGGCGGTGCAGGTCAATTTGGCTGAACAAAGTTCTGCCTCGGTCTTGGTTCAACAGGGGCGATCGCGCTACCAGGTGGGTCAGTATGCCGAAGCCTCCGCGTTGCTTTCCCGTGCGGCCCAGACCCATCGCTTACGGGGCGCACCGTTGAATCTTTCCTTGACCTTGGGGTATTTGGCCCTTGCTGAGCAAAAGCTAGGGCATCTGGAAGCTGCGAAAGCAGAGATGGCTGAGAGTGTGGCTTTGCTCCAGAATCGCCCAGGGGCTCCTTCAGGGACTGGGCCAGAGACTAGACCAGAGACGCGAGCCCAGGTGCTGGCCCAGGTAATGAACATGCGGGGGCAACTTCAGTTTGCCTGGGGACAACCCGAGGATGCCCTGGAGAGCTGGAAGCAATCCCAGAAGGCCTATCGAACGTTGGATGATTCGGTTGGAGAACTGGGAAGCCAAATTAATCAGGTGCAAGCGCTGCGGACGCTGGGATTTTATCGTCGAGCGCAGTCACAGCTCTCTGAATTTCAGTCAACCATGGCGGCCTTGCCCGATAGTGTGACGAAGGCTGAAGGCTTGCGCAGTTTGGGCAATGTACTGCGGACTGTGGGGGATTTAGAGGGGGCACAGGTGGCCTTAGAACAGAGCCTAGGGATGTTGGAGCAACTACCTGAAGGGCAGGGAAAGAGGGCGATCGCCTCCACGCTCCTCAGTTTGGGCAATACGCTCCAGTCCCAAGGCAATCAGCAGTTAGAGCAGTTCGAACTGAGTCCTTCGGTCTGTGCGGTCTCCAACCTGCCGCCCACTGCTCTGCCGCTGTACGAGCGGGCTGTCGATGCCTATCGCCAAAGCGAAGCAATGGCCCTGGTCCCCAGCACTCAATTGCAATCTCAGCTCAATCGTCTGAGTTTGGAGCAGATGATGGGGCAGCCGCTGCAAACGTCGAGTGTTAATGCGATCGCAACCCAGCTCGATAATCTCGGGATGGGACGTTCTGCCATTTATCAGCAGATTGCGTTTTCGAGGTTATTGAGCTGTGGGTCTCAACCCTCTTCTGGCAATGAGTTTGAGCCTGAGCCGGGTGAAACGTCAGACCTTGCGATTCAGGTTTTGCAACATGCTCAGCAGCAGGCCCAGCGGCTTGGGGATGCTCGGGCGCAGTCAGAGGTCCTGGGGCAACTGGGTCGGCTCTATGAGTCACAGGGACAGAATGGGTTGGCGGAGCGACAGACCAAAGCAGCGGTCAAGCTCGCAGACCGTGCCCAGGCCTTAGATATTGCCTA
>CALIJJ010000044.1 GCA_938017515.1 uncultured Pseudanabaenaceae cyanobacterium | reverse complement strand
AACTTGGTGACCCAGGATATTGGTGTGGAAGCCATTGGCGATCGCCTCCTCCAATTCCTCACAGGCGAACTAACCCTGCCCGACCGCGAAGCCTGCCGCAACTACGCCGTCGAAAACTACGACTGGAAAATCATTGCGCCTCGGGTCAAAGATGTCCTGCTGATGCCCAAGTAAAGACAGTTATCCCAGACCGCTAAAATGGGTTTAGCCTGATGTTCGTGAATGCCGGTGTCTCAGACGAGCTATCGACATTAGGTGCTGGCCTGGTTGATCTCTTACAGGTGCGCTCGCCCTATGACTTTATCCACCCGACCTTCTCCCAGCCATACCCAAATGGTTAACGGCGATATCCGCACGATTCAGCGGCAACGTACCTGGCAACAATTCAAACACCTCCAGAAAGGCTTTGAGAACACCCGAGGCGTTCAACTCTTCTACTACAGCGGAACCATCGAAATCCTGAGGCCCGGAAAAGCCCATGAACTTTTCAAGACCGTCATTGGCATGCTGATCGAAGCCTTCTTGCTCGATCGGGAAATTGAATTTGAGCCCACCGGTTCCATGACCCAAGAGCTAGACGGAGTGGCCGCAGCTGAGGCTGATGAATCCTACCAAATCGGACCCTTCAGGCTTGCTGTCGAAATCAACTTCACCAGTGGCGACATCACCAAGCTAGACCGCTACCGAGCCCTCGGTATCCATGAGGTTTGGCTGTGGGAGGATGCTGTTTTGGAGGTCTACCATTTGAGTCGTGAGGGGTATGAGCAGTGCGATAGCAGCCGCATCCCCGAACTCGCCGACATTGATCTCACCGTTCTCTCCACATGCATTCTGCTGGGCGAAACCTCTCGGGTCCAATCGATCAAACAATTCAGAGCAGCCCATCCGGCCTAGAAGACTCCATCCAACCCGAACACATCGACCAAGCCAAAGAAATTCTAATCCAGCGCCGCGACACCCACATCGACAGCCTCGCCGAACGTCTCCAGGAACCCAGAATTCTCGATATCATTCAACCCATTGTGGCAGGCCAAATCCTTGGCCAAGTGCCACCGAATGACGTGCAATTTCTGATCGATATTTCTGATCGATTTGGGCTTGCTAGAACGCCATGCATCCGGTGGCCTGCGCGTGGCCAATCCGATTGACCAGGAAGTGATTCCTCGCGTTCTGGCCAATCACACCCAAGACAGACTACCCGCCTTGGGCACTCCAACGGTGCTTGCCAAAGCCATCGCATCACCGAATCAGCTCAAACACCATCCGGCCATTCCGTGATCGTCATCCGAGCTTGAGCGTGACGTGACATCAAGCCACGGCAGCACGACGACGCTTCCAAATCCGTAGGCCAAAGCCCAACAGACCGGGCAACAACGCAGGTGTCGGTACCGCTGTCGGATCAGCGCCAAGATCGCCCAGACCCACCACTTGGCTGGGCATCGCAATGGTGAACTGATCCAACCCAATCGCATCACTATTGCCCGTCTTTTTGGAATTGTTGAACACCACGCGGTTGAAGTACTCCGTGGGGTCTTCCGCAATGCTGCCAAAAAAGAAGACCGAAGAATCGCCAGAATTTTCGCCCAAATAATCAATCGGTTGGGTTGCCAGCAAGGTTGTATCTCGATATAGCTCGATAGTCAGGGTGTTACCGCGATCGCCCAAGTCCGTGCCCCAGAAGCTGAAGGCCGCGATCGCCTCATCCAGCAACACCTCAAATCGTTTTGTGCTGTTGATCGAGATGCCGCGATCGCCCTCCGTCGGAAATGTTCCTGAATTGGTTAGGCCATTCCCATCGGCTTTCTGAACCTTGGTGCTGGCACCCCCCGTCGCTGACGTTCCATCACTGTTTTTGTAGCTGAGCGTTGTTCCTACACCAGAAATAGGTATTGAAAGACCATCAATCGCCTGGCTCGTGGGGAAATTCTCAAACCCTTCGGTTGTGACAACACCCGCCGCCAAAAGCAATGAAAACGTTGCTGCGGTTTCGTTCGTATTCGTTCTTTGCTCAGTCGGTAGGACGGGGAACTCCGCAGGGTCAGGATTTCCGTCGTAGGCATCAAACAGTCGGAAGGCTTGGGCCGGTTGAGCTGCGGCTGCGATCACCGCGATTGTTGCAATGCTGAGCGGCGACATCCGCCTCAACGTTCTCAAACCAGCCGACATGAAGCGAGCCGAGGCACAAACAGGGAAAACAACAGGCATATTGGTATCCAATGGGGGCTACTGTGGTGATGCAGCCCAACCCTTCTGGTTAGCCTCTGAGCCAAGCAGAAGAAGCCAAATGTGGCACTGAAATGTCTCTTGCTCCGAGACTCATCGACAAGAAACGTGCAGATTCATGTTTCCCGCTTTGAAGAGAGAGATAACAGCTATCCTTGTTTGCCCATGCGTATTCTTTTTTTGGATCAGAGTGGAAAGCTAGGAGGTGCTGAGCTTTCGCTGCTGGATTTGGCAGCCTCCTTTCGAGAACAATGTTGTGTGGGCTTATTCCAAGATGGCCCCTTCCGTGAACGCCTGGAACAGGCAGAAGTTCCTGTGGAAGTGCTGGGGCAGCGATCGCTCCAAGTTCAAAAATCCAGTGGCTTCGTGCAGGGCCTTTTCGGTAGCGGAGCCGCTCTCATTCCGTTGATTCGCCAGGTCCTGCGTCTTAGCCGTGACTATGACGTCATCTACACCAACACCCAAAAAGCCTTTGTCGTCGGTGCCTTTGTCAGTGCTTTGAACCGTAAGCCTTTGGTGCATCACCAACGCGATATTCTTTCCACTGAACACTTCAGCCCAACCAATCTGCGTTTGCTGGTGGGGCTCGCCAATCGGTTTGCCACCCGCGTCATTGCCAATTCCAAGGCAACCCAGGCGGCCTTTGTTGCGGCTGGGGGCAATGCCGCTAAGGTCGATGTCGTTTACAACGGCTTTGATGCGGCGAAATATGGCTGTTCTGAAGACGAGCGGCAGGCAATGCGGCGATCGCTCAATCTCCGAGATGACCAATTCGTGGTGGGGCATTTCAGTCGTCTGTCCCCCTGGAAAGGTCAGCATGTTTTGATTGAAGCCTTGCAACAGTGCCCAGATACTGTGGTGGCCCTGTTGGTGGGGGATGCGCTATTTGGGGAGGATGACTATGCCGAGTCCTTGCATCAGCAGGTTAAAGCGCTGGACTTGGAAGATCGGGTTCATTTCCTCGGTTTCCGTTCCGAGATTCCTCAGCTCATGACCGCCTGTGATGTGGTGGCTCATACTTCCACGGCTCCAGAGCCCTTCGGTCGTGTGATTATTGAAGCCATGCTTTGTGGAAAACCCGCGATCGCTGCTGCCGCTGGTGGTGCGGTTGA
Organism: uncultured Pseudanabaenaceae cyanobacterium; assembly: GCA_938017515.1. GTDB lineage: Bacteria > Cyanobacteriota > Cyanobacteriia > PCC-9006 > JAAUQQ01 > JAAUOP01. The sequence goes on along the minus strand of CALIJJ010000044.1, from coordinate 38,686 downwards.
GTTGGTGGAGCATGCTAAAACGGGGTGGCTTTTGACACCAGGAGACTGTCAAGCATTGTCTCACTGTCTGCGCGAGATTGTCGGAGATCGGGCGCACGTTGAGGCTTGTGGTAGAAGAGCTATATTCCAGGCTCGGCAAAGGTTTTCTCTCGAAGGCACCGTGTCCCAAATTAGCCAGATTTTAGCGACTCTGTGTTCTAAGAAAGCGGCTAAAAATCTGGATAATTCGGCTTGTGCAAAGCAATAATGCTCACCAGCGTAAATTCCTTGTAAAGCTGCTCCCCGGAGATTGAAACAGTAGAGAATGTTACTTACCATACGACCAGAGTCAAAAAGTGATCGGTCAAATCGCTGAAGCTAGTTTTGCTGCAACAGTGCAAAGCTATCTGATTTGAGCGTTTGGGGGAGCAACTACCGAGCAGATAATCGTTTCGGTAGATCACAGCAATGAAAATTAAGTATTCATACCTTGCCTGCGCCGCTGTATCTTTCGGCGTCTTGGCAAGCAGCTTGCCCGCAAATGCTATGGGGCTTGCCTTTGGTAGCGAGCTGAATCTTCAGAGCCCTGCTAATACTGGGGGAGCTTCGTTTGATGCTTCAACAGGTATTTTGAACTTTTTTAGCGGCAACAACGGTAACGGTCAGCGAGTTGGCCTGAGTGCCAGTACAGGTAGCTTTCAGGGGGCAAGAAGTAATCCGAACCCAAGAACGCTTATTGCTGATCTCTTGCTCTCTCCTCTCGGTGGGGGCCAGTTTGGTTTGGCTGCTCCTGTGACCAATTTTTTGAGTGGTATTGACCTAAATCCTCCTGGCGTTGCAGTTGCTCCTCCAGGTGGCGATGATGTCCAGTTTGACCTCACCAGCTTTGTCTACAACGTAGCCAGTGGTGATGCGATGATTGAAGGCCTTTTTCAGTATGACGGTTCTTCTTTCGCTGGTTCCGGGATGTTCACTTCTCAACTTTCTACTGGAGATCCAAGCGAGATCAATTCTTACTCGCTATCTATTACTGCTGAGCCTGTTCCTACCCCTGCTCTGCTGCCAGGTCTGTTGGGCTTTGGTGCAACTCTGATGCGCAAGCGTAAGCAATCCAAGCAAGATTCTGTGACGGGTGGACTAACTGAGGTCGCATAGCTCCTGTGTCTTTTGCAGCTTCTCCCTCTATCGGTTCTTCCCATGTGTGTTGATTCCCGCCCAGGCTGAATCGCATTTTGCGATTCAGCCTGGATTTATATCTAAATTCGTTTATTTTCTCGGTATTTCCACACCCTTCATTCCTATGGCTTCCGTCTCCCAATTCGCCCAGAAAAGCTCTAACACCAAGACTGAATCCCCCTACTCTGCAAGATTTATTGCTCAAACCATTGGCTTGGTTTGTTTGGCTGGTTTTTTGGTCGATGTTTTAGTCCTGATGTTTCCCCTCTCCCTCGGAAGTGTGGAGTGGCGGATTGGGCTATTGCAACAGGTGGGCGATCGCAGCATCATTCTCCTCTTCGCCGTTGGCTTGCTTCTTTTTAGCCAAATGACCAATCGCTCCATCCGCAAGAAGATTTCCTTTACGGCTCTTGCCCTCGGTGCGCTCTTCGTTTTTAGCAGCGTTGTGGCCATTCGAGATAGTTCGAAGTTGGGTCAGCAGACCAACCAGGCTATTGATAGTCAGGCCAATGCCGTTCTAGAGCGGATTGAGCAAGTCAAGGGAGACGCAAGTCTGGCCCCAAACCTAACCCCCGAGCAATTGCTTCAAGCTGAGCAGCAGCTCACAACCCGTGCGGAGCAACTACAAAGACAGGCGAAGACGGGCACGCTACGTCGAGGTGTTTCTTCCGTAGGCAATCTTTTACTGGTCGGCGTTGGTCTTATCCTTTTGGGTCGTTTTGGCCAGCATGGACATCGTTAAGGTGGACATCGCTACGGGCGACGTATCGACGCTAAGTCACGATTTGCTTGTATCTCTATTCTCGCTATGAACCTGTCCACCCTTCCGTTACCTTCTCCAAAAATTGCCAAACAGCAACTCAAAACCCACCACGGTCGAATGATTGCGGTGGGATTGATTGTGGCCTTAGCTTACTTTCCCGTTTGGCTCGGCTGGGTGGGCGGCGAGCTTTTGCATGGTTCTTCCTACAGCTTTGTGACCCTTGGCTTTTTATATCTTGGTCTTCGAGATATTTTTCAGTACCGCAAGCGCACCGATAAAGGAACCCCGTCGAGTGATGAACGCTGGTTAGGTTCTTTTCTGATTCTGGGTGCTCTACTCCTATTTTTTCCCCTCAGAAGCTCTGTTTCTTTACAGGCATTGCTGTTTTCCGTGACCATCGCAGGCATGATAATCGGGACGTGGGGATTTGAGTTTATCCACCGTCATAAACTGACCGTAACGCTGCTTTTCATTAGCTTTTATCCCAACTTAAGTTATTTGCTGAATGCGATTCGTAGAAACTTGACGGGTAGTGCTTTAGAGCAGTCAATGGCCTATCTTGGAAGCCTCGTTTTTCAGCTTTTTGGTCAGACGTCCCGTGTCGATGGCGTGTTTCTATTTCTTGCGGACGGCGCGGTTGAAGTTGCCTCTGGTTGTAGTGGTGCCGATATGGCTTTCCCGATCGCTGGTATGGCCATTGTCCTGGGGCTTTTGTTTAATCAGAGTATGAAGAAAATTTTCCTGTTAACCTTCGCAGGTATCGCACTTGCGCTTGTTTTCAATGTCCCCCGTGTCATGCTGCTTACCATCGCGATCGTGCACTGGGGACAGGAGTCCTTTGACTTTTGGCATGGGACTTGGGGAGGGCAAATCTTCTCGGGGATTCTCTTTACGGTTTACTACTATTTGTTCATGTGGATCGTAGACGAAAAACCAGAATCTAATGTCTAAGAAACGTCTAAAAATTAGAGTTTTTACTCTATAAAACCAAGTTTATTCTATTCTCTTTGAAGCCACCTACATTATGCAGGTGGCTTCTTTTTGCCTTCGTTCTGATTGTTGGACTAGTTAGTCAATCGGACGTGATTTGTATACATCCCTTCGCATTTGCTTGAAAGAGTAAGATTAATTGTCTCAGTTGCTAACAAATGGATGATTTTGGTATTTTTTAGGTGAATACGCTGATGTCTCTGCTTTTTTGCCTATAATATAGGCCTGGCTTGGGCTAATACGATGCCTGGCCCACCTGTGCATCTTGTGTGACTCTCCCTTCCTTTCAAAGATGCAAACAGTTAAACGGAATCATTCCCTGAGGGTTCTCAATCTTTGTCGTCGTCGGTTCGGCAATTTGCCTACGCTTCAGAGGCTGCACCAGAAGCGGCAGCGCGATGCAATTGCCCACCACGCCCCCCGGCTCCCCAACCTGAGCCTTCGCGATCGCCCCCTTCTCCATGCCCTGCAAACCGACGGTATTGCGATGACTTCCCTAGAGGCTTTGGGCCTAGGGCAAACCGAGCAATTGCTGACACAGTCTGAAGTCGTCAAAACGATTCTGAATCAGACGCAGTCCACGGCGCCGGGGACCTTTCTCAAGACAGCATCCCCAACCCTCATGGCCCAATATCCAGGCATTTTTGCCTGGGGACTACAGTCTCGTTTGCTCAATCTGCTTGAAGCTTATCTGCAGTTACCCGTTGCATACCATGGTGTCTACCTGCGTCAGGATCTGCCGCGCAACATTGTGCGGCGATCGCGTCTCTGGCACACCGACATGGAAGACGACCATACGCTAAAGGTGGCTGTCTATCTCAACGATGTGGATGGGGAGGGTGGACCCTTCGAATATTTACCGAAGCCTTTGAGCGAGGCGATGTTGGGCCAGCTTAACCATTCTGGCGGCTATATTCGTCGTGGTGCCGTGGAAAATCTCGTGCAGCCAGGGGAATGGCGCTCTTGCACGGGTCCCAAGGGGACAGTCATTATTGTCGATTCCGGTAGCCTGATTCACCGTGGAAAGGTGCCCAAACGCGATCGCTACACGCTTTTCTACGACTACACCTCACGCCTCCCCCGCCGTCCCTACTATTGCAAGCATTCCTTGCCCGAAACAGAGCTGGCGCGCGTTGCTGCGGAGCTCACGGATGCCCAAAGGGAATGTATCTTTTGGCGAGATGCCCCCGAGATTGTACAAGCGCAACCCCCAGCCCTTGTGGTTTAGGTTTGGCGCTGATACAACTTTTTGGGGTTAGTCTAGGGCGTTGCCTCGGCTGCAACGACTTTGCCTCAGGGGGGTAAGTCGGTGGCCTGAAATAAACATAGCCTTTGCTTCCGCTGGTTTCCCTTCGACACAAGCTCAGAGGGACCGGGTTCGCTCAAACCGCGAAACCGTGAGTGTGCCAGGGCCGAGGGCTGAGCGAAGCCGAAGCCCGGTCCGCGAGAGAGTTGTGTCCGCTCACTTAATCAGCTTCAGCTAGTCAACTTCAGCTAGTCAACTTCAGATAGATAAGCATTGCGGTAGTAGTGACCCAGGATTTGCTCGAAGCTGTTGCCCTGCTCTGCCATACCCCGTGCACCGTACTGGCTCATGCCAATACCATGGCCGTAGCCGCGTCCTTGGAAAACGAAGGTGGTGTCGCTGGCCTTGGCTGAACCGTAGGCTTCTGCGGTGAACAGCGTGCTGCGTAGTCCGAGGGCCTGACGCACATGGGCGGCTTTGACGGTTTTGCTGCCGCGATCGCCCTGGAGGCTGAGGGTTTTGATACGTCCGTGGGGACTGGCAACGACAGGTGCGATCGCAACAATATTACCGATTCCCTTGATGTCTTGGCCAAACTTTGCGGTCAGCTTGCTGCGCAGCTGAGAGGCCGAAAATTGCTTGTTCCACTGGAACACCGGGGCATCCTGGTCGAAGTCTGGAACGCCTTTGAGGTAGGGCAGGGGCGAAGACCAAACATGCTCGGAGTTTTCCGTGTGGCCACCGGAGGAAGAATGAAACACCGCTTCAATGACTTTGCCGCCGTAGGTCAGCACTTTGCTGTCCGTGCCCTTGACCGCCTTACGGGTCGAGTCGGTTTCTGCGGCAACGCCTCGGTAGACCTGGGAACTCGTTGTGTCTTTGACGTCGTAGAGGGCGGTGGCGGTGCGCTGGTGTTTGTTCACGGCGTAGGAACGCGCCGCAACGGCCTGGGCTTTGAGGGCTTCCAGGTGCCAACTTGTGGGCATTTCACTGGCGACAACGCTATAGAGATATTCCTCTAGGTCAACATAGTTGACGGCGGTGAGACCATTGCCCGTGGGGGTGAGCAAGACACGACCGCGATACCAGCTACCGTCAATCCAAACTAAGCCGCCGTCGGTGGGCTCGACCCATACTTGACCCGCGCTCCAAGGTCCCAGGCTGACTTGCCCTCGGGAGACCTGAGCATCATTGCCGCCCATGGCTTTGAGCTGGCCCAGGGGCTCTCCCGCTGCGGTTTTAACAATTGCATTGGTGGAAGCGCCGACTTGAACGGCCCGTGCGCTTTCTTCAATGGCGACCCGAATTTCTAGGGCATTGGCTGGGTTGGCCAGGGTCAGTAGCAGGGTCATTAGACCCAGGCCCCCCAACTTGCCACGCCAGGATGTTGCCAAACGGACCAGGAGAGAGGGGCTGGTTTTAGAACCGTTCATAGAAACTTGGGTCGGGATAGACGTTGGATTGGAATTCAATGTTTTGAGGCGAGATGCACAGCTGGGGTGAGGCGCACGACGGTTTGAGCAAGTGCCCGACGCAGCGAGGGCGCTAGAGTCAGCAACCATGAGGTCTCCTTAGGCAGTCAAAGTAAAAATTCTTGTGGCAAACCCGGTGGGGGTAATCATTCGTTTTGCGGGTTGCACTGGATTATCGGACGCAGAGAGTCACATATCGGTTCCGGATGTCTTAGATCCGATGTTGCTCGGTAGCATGGACATGTGTCATAGACATATAGAATTTGCGCGAGTTAACCATAATTCGCTCATAACCATACCGCGTTGGCTGGTTGGACGACAGCTTGGGAAAAAGCGTTCATGGAATCTTTATTGGCCTTTGCCCATAGATATTCATGCAAACCGTGATATTCATGCAAACCGTCACGCAAGATAGTCACGCAAGATATTCATGCAAACCGTCACGGAGGGTGCGTTCGCCATTGTGGCGGATGCCAGAATTTTCTACGACCGTAGTTCTGTCGATTTTTTATTGATCAAAGTAATCAAATCCCAGACCCAACATCCGCGATAGGATTCGATAGGGCCCACTCATAACAGAGTCGATGTGGCCCAAAATGCTTTTGGAAGGCCTGTGGGCTCGGGAGGCCAATGTGCAGCTAACGTTTTTGGGAACCAGCTCTGGAGTACCGACCAGATCGCGCAATGTTTCGGCGATCGCCCTACGCTTGCCCCAGCGGGCGGAGCTGTGGCTGTTTGACTGTGGCGAAGGCACCCAGCATCAGTTTTTGCGCAGCGACCTCCGGGTGAGCCAGATGCGCCGTGTCTTTGTCACCCATATGCATGGCGACCATACCTTTGGCCTCATGGGTCTTTTGGCGAGTTGCGGCCTCGCAGGCAATCCCGAACGCATCGATATCTACGGTCCCCGTGCCCTCAAGGACTATCTCAAAGCCTGTGGACTCCATTCCCAAACCCATTTTTCCTATCCGCTCAAGCTCCACACGGTGAAGCCCGGACTCCTCCATGAGGATGCGGAGTTCAAAATTAGCTGCGGTCCCCTCAAGCACCGGGTACCTGCCTTTGGCTATCGCATCGAAGAGAAGGATAAGCCAGGCCGTTTTGACCTCGCTAAGGCCCAGGCGCTGGGGATTCCGCCAGGGCCGGTCTATGGCGATCTAAAATCGGGCAAGACCGTCACCCTCGCGGATGGGCGCATTATCCGTGGCTCGGAACTCTGTGGTCCAACCCGACCGGGGCGCAAGGTGGTTTACTGCACAGACACCGTGTTTTGCGAGGGGGCAGTGGAGCTCGCCCAAGGGGCCGATGTCCTGATTCATGAGGCAACGTTTGCCCATCAGGATGCGGAACTGGCCTTTCAACGTATGCACTCCACCTCCACGATGGCGGCCCAAGTGGCCCTGGCTGCCGGGGTGAAGCAGCTGATCATGACCCACTTCAGTCCCCGCTATGCGCCGGGGAACGCGGTCACGCTGGACAATTTGCGCGACGAAGCTCGGGCAATCTTCCCCAATACGATCCTGGCCCACGACTTTATGACCTACGACGTACCCCAGGCTGCCTAGGTCAGTTGCTTTGATGGGTGATCCTTGATGGGTGATCTTTGGTGGGTGATCATTGTTGCTTCTAAGTATGCGTCCTAGGGGAATGGCTTAGATCGGCCTGGGAGCTGGCGTAGGAATGGCGCAGGCTTTGAGGTAAATCAGGGAAATTACGTACGTCAAACCTCGCAATTATTTCGCCCTAAGACAAAATAATTTATCTACCGTTGCTTCTGTCGGCAATTACTTAGAAGTAAGTGTATTTTTTCGACCAAAGGGCTGCGATCGCCCGATTTGCTCGCCACACTGGATGCATTCACGGAGAGAGCGTCACGGGGCCGTCGTCCGATCACTCGACCGCTTGACCTCCTCCCACCAATCACGCATCACTTCACCTACAAAGAGACACCAACAGCAATGGATGCATCCTCAAATCATTCCCATTCAAGTCATTCATCCATGAGTCCAGGGCTTCGGCGTCAAGCGGATGCAATTCGTCAGCGAGCCGACCGACGCTCTGCCCGTTCCGGCGACCGACGTGCGGGGGATAGGCGTGTCGGAGGGAGTGGCCGACGTACGGTTGATGCGGCCGATGCAACCCCCCGTAATGTGATGGAAGTGTTGATTGAAGGGGAAATTGATCTGCAGTTGCGGAAGCTCTCCGATAAGGATCGGGCGATGGTGAAGCGAGCCCAGGTTATGGCCTACGCTCTCAATCGTTTGCCGAGTCTCTATGTCACCAGTTCCAAGGGCTGGCGGCAGCAGTGGGTGCGCGGCAAGGGAGATCTGCACAAGGATGTCGCAACGGCTGTGCGCCGAGCCATGATTGCGGTGCAGCAGGACCCGCTGCGGGCCATGAGTCCAGTGGGCGATTGCATGCCTGACATCGCCGAAGCGCCCATGGCACAGCTGCGGATGTTGCTCCAGGACAAAGACCTGAGCTGGGACACCCTGGTGCCGACGATTCAGCGACTGTTGGTGGAGGGGAAAATGAATTTCCCCGATGAGATGCCAAAGTCTGGGGCCTCCAAGTCAGGGGCGTCAGCTTCCTCTCCAGCCCCACAGACATCCTCCACACAAGCAGCCGATGAGGGGGCACCTCTGACGTACATTGATGATGAATCCTTTGATTGGGATAATCATCCTCTCCATCAGCGGGGGTATTAGTGCCGTGATGCGATGTACCGCAGCGACTAGCCTGGGACGCCAGCGAGGGCGGGGGCGTCTAGCTGTACCCGCCAGGTGTTGAGGTCCGCGAGGGCGCGATCGCGGTAGCAGCCGTAGCGCTCCCGCTTGTTGCGTACCTTCTCCGGCAAGGCAGGGATAATGCCAAAATTCGGGGGCATGGGCTGAAAATGCTTGGGTTCCGCCGAGCTAATGAAATCGAATAGGGCACCTGACATGAGGGTGGGAGGAAGGGTTACCGGGTCCAGCCCCTTGGCGACCCGTGCCGCATTGGTGCCCGCCAACCAGCCCCCAGCGGCCGCAGCGGTATACCCCTCAGTGCCCACGAGTTGTCCCGCAGCCAGGAGTGTGGGCCGTTTGCGAAACTGGAGGGTTGCATCCAGTAACTCCGGTGCGTTGATGAACGTATTGCGGTGCATGACGCCCATACGAACGAACTCAGCCTTTTCCAGGCCCGGAATCATCCGGAAGACCCGCTTTTGCTCGCCCCAGCGCAAATTGGTTTGGAAGCCCACCATATTCCAGAGCTGACCGCCTTTGTCTTCCTGGCGAAGCTGCACGACGGCGTAGGGCTTATGCACCTTATTTTCGGGAGCATCGAAGGCCCCATATTTGTCGGTGTTGAATAGGCCGACGGGTTTGAGCGGGCCGTAGCGCATGGTCTCGACACCGCGCCGCGCTTGTTCTTCGATGGGGAGGCAGCCCTCAAAAAACTTGGCCGTTTCTTTTTCAAAGTCCTTGAGTTCGGCCTGCTCGGCTTCCTGGAGTGCTTGCCAGAAGGCCAGGTATTGCTCCTTGTCCATGGGGCAATTGAGGTAAGCCGCTTCGCCGCGATCGTAGCGGGAGGCCATGAAGGCAATCTCGCGATCGATCGATTCGCCGACGATGATCGGGCTGGCAGCATCGAAGAAACTGCAATAGTCCTGGCCCGTGAAGGCCTGGAGCTTTTCGGCCAGATCGGGGCTGGTGAGGGGGCCGGTTGTCAGCACGACGATGCCGTCTTCCGGAATGCTGTGGACCTCTTCGCGGCGCAGTTCGACGAGGGGATGACCCGCCACGGTTTCCGTCAGCGTTTGGCTGAATACTGCCCGGTCCACTGCCAGGGCTCCCCCTGCGGGGACCGAATGTTCATCGGCCTTGCCAATCACGACGGAGCCCAACTGCCGCAGCTCTTCGTGGAGTAGCCCGGCAGCGCGGTCCGTGGCCATCGCGCCGAAGGAGTTACTGCAGACCAGTTCTGCGAAATGTTCGGTGTGATGGGCAGGGCTTTGGCGCAGCGGGCGCATCTCGTGCAGGATGACCGGAATACCTGCCCGAGCAATTTGCCAGGCGGCTTCGGTTCCGGCGAGACCTGCGCCGATCACATGGATGGGCTGAGGGGAGGTTCCAGAAGAGTGGGGCGTGGATGGAGGCATGGTGTGCTCATAAAAAAATTGGCGATCGCTCCGTAGAAGCAATCGCCGACCAAACGTTTGGGATTGTGATGAATCCGGTGTAGACCCAGTGGAGCTGGATCCCTTTGCGTTCCTAGGCGTCTTTGCTCTTGTCGAGGATGCCTTGAACTTGAGCCAAAGCTGCTTTGCCGATGTTGAAGACAGCCCAGCTGCCTGCGAGCAGAATCGGTGCGATGACCACAAGAATGCGCCAGTCCATGGATCTATCTCCCCTACGTATTTATAAAAAGGTTTTCTTGATCCGCATTTTACAGAATCTTGCACCGATGCGCCCGAAATTCCCGTTGCAGCCAGCGGAAGTTGCTGGATGCAGCGGCTGGCCTAAAGCGAAATGTGCTCCAGACGCAAGCCGAAGGATTGGAATTAAAAGCTAGGGGGCTGATCGACAAAGCCCAACTCGGTGCCTTGTCCTGCGTGGGCCAGCGCTAGGGTCTCGTACTTTCGGGCGTGGTCGATGAGTTCCTCAGCCTGCTGCTCTGAGAGGGACTTTTTGACCTGGCCCGGTACGCCCATGACGAGCGATCGCGGCGGTACATCTTTGGTCACCACGGTTCCCGCCCCCAAAATGCTGCCTGCGCCCACCCGCACGCCATTGAGCACAATCGCCCCGATGCCGACCAACACGCCCCGCTCGATGTGGGCGGAATGGAGCACGGCCCGGTGCCCCACGGTGACATATTCTTCGAGGACCGTGGGAACCCCGGGGTCGCAATGAATCACTGCGCCATCTTGGATATTGCTATGGGCACCAATGCGGATTGTTTCGATATCTCCGCGAATCACAGCTCCCGGCCAGACGCTGACGCCGGACTCTAAAATGACGCAGCCCATAACTGTAGAGGCTTCTGAGACATAGGCAGCGGCAGAAATATCAGGATTAGGCCAGAGAGTCATTGTAAAGTCCGAATTCCATCAAACTATGGGGCTCACCTATAATATTGGGACTTTCAACGTCCAATTTTTCGGTTTGTTTTTCGGGCTGGCGTTTGGGATGGGTTGAGAAGAACAAATCCCGGCAACTCGCTCTTCTCGCGAGTTGGCGTAGCAGCGAAGTTACTTAGCATGGCGGAGTTGTACAGCGCGTGATGTTTGACACGATCTCCCAGTATCCGATCTTTGGTGCAGAAATTAATTGTCCTCACTGTCGGCAGACGATTCCTGCGTTGACGCTGACCGACTCCTATCTCTGTCCCCGTCATGGTGCCTTTGAGGCGGACCCGAAAACGGAAGACCTGGTGCATCTCCAATCCGGTCGTCACTGGCGTCGGTGGGAAGAGGAATGGTATCGCCAGCACACCCACGCCGACGGCATTCGCTTTGAGATCCACGAAGCGCTCGATCGCCTCTATACCCAGGGGTTTCGTGCCACCCGTGTCATCATTGCAGAACGCTACCAGGCCCTGATTAAGTCCTATTTTCAGCGCAGTTCCCCCTGGCAGGGGAATCACGAGGAAAAGTCCCCTCGCCTCTATGGGCTACCCGTTGAATTTAGCCCCACCGCAGAGGCAAATCCCTGCTGGTCGGTGATTAATTTTGATTTGGAAAAGGAACCGGGGGTGCCGGTCAACTACCGCTATTTCCGCCTCTCTGAGTAGAGCGCCTGGAGCGCCTGTCCGAATTGTTCCTTGGCCGTCATGCATCACGCTTCGATTCGCACCGCAGATATCCATCGGGCGATCGCCTTCTATCGTCAGCTCGGATTTGAGATCGAGACCCAGTTTGCCACGGGATATACGCTGGCTTGCTGGATGGTGGGTCAGCCCGGTCGCATTGAGGGTCGTATTGAGCTGATTCAGATTCCTCAGCCCGCTCCCACCGCAGACGCCTTTGGTGATGAGCATTACACTGGTTACTACCATCTGTCCTTTGACTTGACGAACATTGCGCCCAGCTTGACGGTCTGGCTGACGGACCTGCGGGAAACCTTTGCCGTGTTGGGGAAACCTGAGACTGGTACTGACCCTGGGGCGGAGTCGATGCTCACGGCGTCAACACTCAAGGTGTTGTTGGAGCCCGAGCAGCAGATGATTGGCGATCGCGTCTTTGAGGTGATGTTCCTCGCAGACAGTGATGGCCTGCCATTGGAGTTTATTCGAGAGATGGGAAAATCTTGATAGCTTTGGGTTGCAGCTTCCGGTGAGCGCTTCGTGGGAAGCAGGAAGCAGGGTTAAGTTGGGCAGCGAGCGTAGGCGATAGCGATGGGTCAACGGAATTCTAAATGTCCTGGATTTGTGGACAACTGGTCTTACATTAAAACGGAACTTCAGTGGTTGGACCGCTTGCTGCTCTTGGCTGTGGGCCGTCAGCGCCGCGATCGCCGGGAAACGGACAAGGTCAGCCGAAGCCAGCGCGATCGCCTCACACGCCATTGGTGGAAAGGCATTGTCAATTTGGAGAGCACCCCCCGCTACGACGATGGCCGTCCGCCAACGCCCTCCGCTGAATTTGCACCCGAGCCTAAATCGACCGGGCAGTCGGGTCAATCCGTTCCTCGGGCCACCGCCTCCGCAGAGAAGAAGCAGGCGGGCTATCAGAAACAGCTTGAAGCTCGCATCGGAGCGAGTCACGCCGAAGGGGTCCACCTCGCGCTACCGGCTCTGCGCGATCGCCTACAGCTCACCCTCTTCGAAAAAAATCTGATTATTCTGGGCCTTGCCCCCGAAGTGAACCGTCGCTATGCCCGGCTCTACGCCTATCTCCAGGACACCGAAACCAGTCCGTTGCCCCAGGTGGATTTGGCGTTGAAGCTGCTCTGCCGCAACGACCAGGAGTGGTACACCGCGCGGCGGAGACTGGTGGAAGATTCGCCCCTGGTCCAGAGTGGGTTGATTTCCCTCGTTTCCCCTGAGGAGCAGCCCCTGCTGACCCATCGCGTCAAACTGTCAGCGCCGCTGGTGAACTACTTATTGGCCAATCCCATGGAGGCTGCATCGCTGGATGAGTTGTTGGGGGGTGATGGAGCGATGACCGATGAACCGATGTGGGGGGGGACGGTGTTGACGGATGGCGGGACAAATCGAGCTGGGATGAATCGGGCCGGAATGAATCGAGCCGGAATGAATCGGGCCGGAATGAATCGGGCCGGAATGAATCGGGCCGGAATGAATCGGGCCGGGATGAATCGAGTCATGGGAAGTGCGCCTGGGGCAGGCTCCATGGCCTCGGCTCGCTGGCAGCCCACTGTGGGTGGCCCCATGCCCCAGCCCCAAGTGATTCCCCCTCGTTCAGGGGATGCTTGGGCGGCTTTGATTTTGCCGCGATCGCTCAAGCGTGAACTCAAGCACCTCAGTCAACGTTTACAGTTGTTGGCCTTTGATCCTCCTGAGTATCTGGCTGCTCCTCTGGGCTCCTGGGCCATCTTGGCGGGACCTTGCGGCACGGGGAAAGCAATGGCGGCCATGGCCATGGCCCATGGTGCCCAGACCAATTTGATGCGGATGGACCTGAATCAATATGGGACAGCCCAACTGATTCCTGCGCTACAGGGCGTTCAGGAGCAGGCTCCGACTGTCTTGCTGATCGAGTCGGCGGAGCGGATGTTGGGAGGGCAACCTGAAGTGGATCCACGCTGGGTGGAGCAGTTTTTGGCCCAGCGACAGCAGCAGCCCTGCTTGACTGTGATGAGTGTGACGCTCCAGGCCAAGGTTGCCCCGGGGTGGCTGCAACGCTGCGATCGCCTGCTTCTGTTTGGGTTGCCCGATCTGGCCGAACGAACGCGTCTGTGGAAACGCGCCTTTCCGAAGGAAGTCACCGTCGATTCTCGTGTCTCCTGGACCAAGCTGGCAGAGCAAGGCAGGCTCACTGGAGGACAGATTCAGGCGATCGCTCGGGATGCGGCGCTCTATGCCCAGATTGAGGCAAAACCTCGGGTGATGATGAGCCACATTCAACGCGCTTGGAAACAGCGCCAGTCCGCTCGTCTCTAATGGCCATCAGCGAGCTTTCTCTGTATAAAAAAATACGTGTAATTGAGTAGGTGGCAGGGCATACTAGAAGTAGCAACTCTGTTTGCTTCCCAGTTGAGTGAGTTTGCATCAACCCTGAAAAGCGCTCGTCACGTGATGCCTGACGAGCGCTTTTGCATGAGATCTCTTGCACGAACCTGACAGCCGCCCCCATCCCTCAACCCCTTGCCCCCAATGCTGGGGGATGGGGAGTCAAAAAGCCCCTCTCCCAAGCTTGGGAGAGGGGGTGGGATGAGGGCCAGACGATGAATGCAAGAGGCCTATTGATAGGGATATATGAAGTCGTTCAGGTAACCTGGCTTGCTTTAGTAAGCTGGTTTGCTTTAGTAACCTGGTCTGCTTCAGTCCGTTAGGCCATCAAAGAAGATGATGGCATCTGCCACTTGATCTGCCTCGACTTTATGAGTGGTCATGATGTTGCTCAGGACCGTGGTTTGGAGCTGCTGTTGTCGTAGCTCGGGTCGTGGTTTTTCGTTGGGCTCAGCGGCTTGGGCACTGTCCTTGACGGGGGGGGAAGCACGCTTTTCAATGGCTTTTTGCTGGGCTGCGGCGCGTTCGGCGGCGGCCTTCGCTGCAGCCTCAGCGGCTTCACGCTCGGCCAGATCAATGTGTTGGGTGAGTAGTCCTTCGGCTGCAGCCATCGCAGCTTCCGTGGCAGGCTCTGTGACGGCAATGGTCTGGTCCGAGAGCGGAGGGGGCTCTGGCTCAAGGGTTTTGGCGGCCTGGTTCGCGATGGCTTCTGAGGATTTTTCGGTGACCGCTGCTAAGGAGACGGAGCCGGTGGTCACAGCGGATTTGCTGGGAGCTTGGGCCGATTTTGACCCAGAATTTTCCGGGGTGACGAGATCAGCATTGGGGGCTGAGTCGAGTTCGGGCTTCGGCGTGCTCTGATCCGGGGTGGCGATCGCCAGGGTTGTCACTTGATTCAGAGGCAGAGCTGGGGCCTTGGCCGTCTCTGTGCTGCTAGCCTGGGGCAGAGGAGCTTTTTGCGATGGCAACTGAACCGCAATACTTGTGGATTGTTGCGCTGTGGACTGTTGGTTTGTGGATTGTCCCTCTGTGGATTGTTTCTCTGCCGTGATTGCCTGGGTGGAGGCTTTAGGCGTCTCCTGGACAGGGGCTTGAGCGATCGCCGGGACTTGCTGGACCGGAATCTGAGAAACGAGGTCTGTTTCGACAATGGCTACGGCACCAAGATCTTCGACCTCTGGTGCGATGGCTGCGACGACCTGGTCTGAAATGCCCACGGCGACCGCTGGAATCGGCTCAGGGGTAGCGAGGGGCTCAGGCGTTTCGGGGGAGGGGGCCGCTGCGATGACTTCTGGGGTCTCGCGAACTGGTGGAATGCTGGCCATGAGCAGACCTGATTCCCATCCGGGGGCGAGGGCAGGAACGGTTGTGGCGATCGCCCCATCCTCCTGGGAGGGCGCTGTCACAGACTCATCCGCTGCAATTGGTTGGTTGCTCAACAAAAGCTCAACCTCAGATTCAACCGCCAAAATTGTGGCAGCAACCTGCTCGGCCTGCTCCTCGTCAAAGGCGAGAGCTTCGGCCAGGGCAATATCAGCCTGTTGCTCCGGGGCCATGGCGGCGGTTTGGGTTTCCCGCAGCAGCTCCAGCAACGGTTGCTGGGTTTCAATGCCCAGGGGTTGCTCGACGAAGCCGCTGTTTCCGTCATTTGCTCCTTCCTCTTCAAAGGCGGTGAGCGTCCAACGATTTTGCTGGGTCGATTGACCGCGTTGGTGTTTCGGAATTGTCGCAAGGTCCAGCTGTTCCAGTAGTGCGGGGCGGCCCTCTTCCTGGGTCAGGACTTGTTTGACCGCATTGGCGCGACGCCGTTGATCTCGCGTGATGGAGGCCTGCGTATTACCTAAACCAGAGGCATCCCAGCGATTCAGTGTGGGATGCCAGTAGGACCAAGTGCGGGCTTGGAGGATTTGCTCGTCCGGGTCCTCATACATCTGCTTCGCTTGATTCAGGCGATCGATGTAGCCCCAGCTGTCGAGGGCCGCGAGTTCACTTTGATTGGCGAGATCAAGGCCGTTGAGCAGTTCTAAGGGAGAGAGTTTAAGGTTATGAACCTTGGCTTGGGCGACGAGCTGATCGTGGAAACGCCGCAGTCGCTGCATTTGCCGACGATCGGCGACCTCGGGCAAGGCACGGCGAGCGGAGACCCAGCGTTTGTTGTCGGTCCCCTCCTGACGTTGAACGGGCTCTTTTTCATGGGGACGGAAATGCTGAAAGCTGAAGCTGCCAAAATTATCGGCGGCGTTCCCCGGATCGGTATGCCAATAGTAGGCGGCGGTACGACTGCCGTCAGGCTTGCGCGTGCCCTCTGCTGCACCGATGGCGATCGCCACGGGAGAATCAGATCCCTTTTCCCACCAACTCAGAGGCAGAGGGGTTTCTGCTTGGTCCGCATACTGGGGCGGCACAAAAATGGAGCGAAATGAAAAGCCGGGACGGCTACTAAAAAGCTTGTCTTGGTCTAGAGCGGATGATTTTCCGGCTGTGGCGCGATCCGACTCCGTTTTTCCCCAAGGGAAAAAGCTAACGTCTTCGGACCGAGCTGAAGGGGCAAAGCCGATGGCAAACGCTAAGAAACAGCTGCTCCAGCGAGCAACCTGTTTAGCTGAGCTAATGAACAAAGATAACCTCCCAACCACCACACAGGGTCGTTTTCAATCGGCACTGGGGTTCTGTCCAAGCAAACTTCACACCGGATAAATTCCTGGTAGAAGCTGCATCACACCCAGAATTAGACAGATGCAACCCATGAACTGTCTCAAAAAGAAAATTTAAATGCAGTCACATCTGATACTGCGTATTAACAAGCAGTAACTATTTGAAATATTCTTACAGATATTGGTGAAATCGAAAAGTAAAGCGTCTAAAGCCTTTTGTTCTGGTTAATCCAGAGAGAAATCTTTGGTGATTTTCTCTAAAAACTCCTATCAATCGGACTGGATCGAGCAAGAATCTTAAACAATGCTTTTGTTTTTCTATCTCGCTCTTCCAAGTAAAAGATTTTAAATACTTATTTTCTTGTTTGTTTACGTGCTAATACTTAGGTCTTCTCGGCTTGGATGGGTCTTAGTGAATCAAAAAACTCGTGGATTTGTGTCTAAGACCTTTGTCAGGCTTTCGTTCTGGGTTTTTCGCTTTAGCCTTTGATCGTTGCTTGGGATGTCTAAAAGATTTGATGCAAAACATCAAAAAAATATAGGGAAGTCATTGTTTTGACTTCCTTAGGATGATGTTTGGCGCTTACTGGTCTGCTTCCTAGAGGGCTCTGCGATGGTGTCAGCGTTGCTGAGCTAAGGGGCTAAGGATGACTGCCGGGGAACTGGACATCGTCTAGGGAAGTGTTGGATTCAAAGAGTTGAGGATCCAGGTAGCTAATGCGAGCTGCAGGGCTCAGAGCGCTGAGGATTTGCTGACCATAGCTGCGATGCAGGACGCGGGTGTCCAAGAGTGCAACGAGGCCCTGGGATTCTCGAACGGGGGCGATCGCCCGCTGCAAATGGCTCAAGCACTGAGGCAGTAGATAGTTGCGGAACCAATCTTCCCGCTGACGTTTGTAGTAAGCGACGCGACCCGCGACGAGGGGGTGTTCCAGGGTCGGAAAGGGCAGGGTGGCGATCACGAGCATGCGTGGGGCGGGGAGGACATCTTGGTGGGCTCGCCAAAATTCCCAGCCACTAATCAAGATGCTGTTGTCTTCGAGGCAGGTGCGTTCTACTTGGACGCGGGAGCCAAATTCTGACGCCAGCACTGAGCCGACCTGTCCCTTGAGGGGGAGGTCATTGACCAGCAGTACCACTGGTCCAATCCCGGTATCACTTAACGTTAGTAATCGGCGCAGCTCTGTGAGTAGGGCTCCCTGATATCGCGGTGTGTTGGGCAGGGGCAGGCGGTCGGGGATGTAGAGGTGAATTTGGGAGGTGTGGCGATCGGGGGAGAAGCGCAGGCAGGTCATGTCACCGAGGCCGAGGTGCTCACGGAAATGAGCCGCTTCCGGTTCCAGGTCGAGGGCTTCACCCAGAAGGACCAAGGGTTGGCGCTGCCACAGGGGCGCCAGGGCTTCTGCGGAAATCAGGCAGCGCGCCGAAATGGTCACTTGTCCTTGGTCTCGCTCTAGGTCACTCCAGCACAGCACGTCGGGTTGGTCCAGGGTGACTAGGAGTTTTTGCCAGGGGGCGGGGAGCTGGGCTGGGTCGAGGTGTTGGAACAGTGAGCGCAGCGGATCCATCTCCGCCTCGTCAATGCGATAGCAGTTGTAGGGGTTGCCTGGCCGCTGGAAAATGCTGTGGGTGAGCTGGATTCGGGTGTCACGAATGAGATCGCTGTGGAGTGGACAAGCCAGGCGTAGGGTGTCCCAATCCTGGGGCGTTAGGGTGACGGTACGCAGTTGGTTGATCCAGTCTTCTAGGTCATCGACGCCTTCAATCAGGGTCGGGATATCGTTGGGAAAATGATTTTGGCCGTTGAGGCGATCGCCCAGCCAAGCTTGGGGCGTGGTGAGTAGTAGTCCGCGAAAATCATCGCTGGGCCAGCGATCGCCCTGGTGAATGGATTTTGCGGTGGGCATCCATTGGCGTAAACGGGGAATTTCAACGGTGAGTAGGCGTTGTTGTACCCGTTCGGTGGCGACGAGAATGGCGCGATCGGGCCAGAGCAGCAGTGGGGCGAGGTAGCCCAGCCGATAATTGCGGTAGCTGCGGGTGGGCACGGTTTGAATCAGGGCGCTGCGGCCGAGGCGCAGGGCACGGGCGACCAGTCTGGCCAACGTGAGATGGTGAGGCCAATAGGACTCTCCCTGTTCTCGCAGGAAGGCACGTAATTGCTGGTGGACTTCAACTTCAATCACAGGGGCTGAACTCGTTAGGCTCCGTCGGAAAAGGGGGAACTAGAAAGGGTGGTTGAGACAATGCTTGACTATCAACAGCATAGCGATTTCATTGGCCTGGGAAGGCCATGACTGAAAATTAATCCATGTTCGCCATTCCTTTCTGTGTTTCTAGAGCATTTCCGGAGATGCTCCTATGCTGGCAGCACGACTGCTTCTTTGGAACCGTTCAAATATCTAGATGCCTATCTAGATAGGCATCTGCATCGGTCAAACATCTAACAGATAAAATCCGCGCAGAAATTCCCGTGCCTGCTCGGCTTGGATTCGGGCAGAGCGACGTGCCTCCTGGGGGAGACCGAGGGAGCGGGTAATGGCCCCCGAGATATTGACGATACGTTTACCAAACTGAGGATTTTGGTAGAGCGTCAGGGGGGCTCCGCTCGAATTTTGCAGCAGAACTTGGATCGGGGAGTCGAAAAAGTTGGCCGTCTCGCCACCGGGCATGGTGACGGGGGTGAGTTGCCCCACCAATGGCTTGAGATGGTGGGCCGACTGACCAATGGCGGTTTGCTCCAGGGGGGACAGCTCTCCATCCAGTTCTTGCAAGGTTTTGAGCATCGCCAAAATCGTATGTTGGGGCGCCTTGGCCTCCTTGAACGGCTGCACCACGAGGTAGGCGATCGCCAACAAATGGCTCTCCTCGCTCAGATTGAACGTCAGCGTCGCCCGGCGCTGGGTGAGCTGAATGCTGGGAGGAGACTCCAGCAACGGAAATTTTCGGGCGATCTGGTGGTAGAAACTGGCGATGACCACATGGCTGTAGGGCTCCATCGGAGCATCGATAATGACGCGCACCAGGGGCTGGGAGGGGCGGAAAAAGTGCTGAGCTTCCTGGGGGCCAAGGTGATGGACGAGGCTGCGATCGCCGGCCGAACTCAAATCCACCCACTCACAGACGAGATCGTCGGTTTTGAGGCCAAAGCGTGACGTTTCGTAGAGCTTGGCTCCAGTGAGTGTGGTTTGAGACAAGTCCGCTCCGGCCCAGTCCACACGGTTGAGCTTGGCCTGGGAGAGGTCAGCATGGACCAAACTGGCTTCGGATAGGATGGCATTGCTCAGGTCAGCCCCAGCTAAATTTGCCCCGCTGAGGCGAGCCCCGCTGAGGTCGGCCCAGCGTAGATTGGCACCGCTGAGATCAGCCCAGCGCAGGTTGGCACCGCTGAGATTGGCACCGCTGAGATTGGCTCGGCGAAAATTCGCATGGCGTAGCTCTGCAAACCGCAAATCGGCCCCGCTGAGGACGGCCTGGGTGAAATCTGCCCCTTTGAGGTTGGCATGCTCTAGATTCGTCGCGATCAAGGAGGCCTTTTTGAGGTCTGCGCCTTCCATCTGGGCATAGGCAAGGCAGGCTTGCTTCAGCTTGGCCTCGCGCAGGTCTGCGCCCTGGAGAATGGCTCCCTGAAGGTCGGTGCGCTTAATCCAGGTGCCAACCAGTTGGGCCTCGGTCAGCTGGGCCTTGACCATCTGGGAGTTGGACAGATTGGCCTGGCTAAAGTTGGCCTGCTGGAGCTGAGCCTCCGCAAAGTTTGAGGCGTTAAAGTCGGCTCCACTCAAATTTTGGCCCTGCCAACGGATGCGTTGCAGCTCGGAACGAATGAATCGACGCTGGCCTTGGCCGTATCGACTCAAAATTTCTTCAGCGTTTAGCTTCTCCGCAACTTCCACAGTTCCCCCTCGACTCCAATATGGTGATCATTCCCGAGGGGATGGTTTGAAGCTGCATTTGGGGGCTGAAAAGGTCGTTTCAACAGCACCGACTGTTCGACGGAGAGAAACCCGTGAACATGGTAGTTTGGGTAGCCTCCGTTAAAGAAAATTAGGTCGGATTCTATGTCGGATTCCAGCGCTTCTGCTTCTCGTACTCCTGTTTCCGCCCCCAAGCCCACCATCGGTATTGTGGGGTTGGGATTGATTGGCGGTTCCCTGGGCCTCGATTTGCGGCAGCGGGGTTATCGAGTGTTGGGGCTGAGCCGTCGCGATCGCACCTGTGAGCGGGCCCAGGAGCGAGGCGCGGTGGACCAAGCGAGTACGGACCCGAGCATCATGGCGACGGCAGATCTCATTTTTCTCTGTACGCCTTTGGATGTTCTGGAGAGTACGGTCAAAACGCTGCGGCCCCACCTGCGGGATGAAACTGTGCTCACTGATGTGGGCTCTGTGAAACAGCCGATTGTGGAGGCGATTGCTCCCCTCTGGCCCAATTTTGTGGCAGGGCATCCCATGGCAGGCAACAGCGATCAGGGCATTGAGGCGGCCCAGTTGGATTTGTTTGCGGATCGTCCCTACGTGGTCACACCGATCGCGCAAACCTCGGAGGCGGCGATCGCCCAAGTGGAAGCCGTCGCTAAGGCCCTGGGCTCTAAGCTATACCGCTGTACCCCAGCGGAACATGATCGGGCTGTGGCTTGGATTTCCCATCTGCCCGTCATGGTCAGTACGAGCTTGATTCAGGCCTGTCGGCGGGAACAGAGCGATGCTGTCTATGAGTTGGCGCAGCAGTTGGCCAGTTCCGGTTTTCGGGACACCAGCCGGGTGGGAGGCGGGAACTCCGAGTTGGGTCTGTTGATGGCGCGCTATAACCGGCAGGCACTGCTGCAAAGCCTCAAGGATTATCAGGCGACCCTGGCGGGGGTGATGGCGGCGGTCGAGGCAGAGGATTGGCCTCAACTTCAGGCAACCCTGGAGCAGAGCAATGGTGATCGTCCTCGGTTTCTCTAGGCACGCTGGAGCGAGCCGCAGGCGTTAATCCACTGTACAAAGGCTTCATTCCTGTCAAGCGTCCCTAGGACCACCCTACAAACTGCTCTCAAACCCCATCAGTCGCTGAAGTTTGTATGTTAGTTTGGGCACCAATCTACCGATGGTGATGAACCGTTCAACGTTCTACGGAGGCTACAATCAACGCGATTTACGCATCCTTTGCCCTAAGATGAGGCGCAACTGCTCGAAGTGAGCCCTCCGATTTGAGCCGGATGCATTCGTTCGGCGATTGAATATAGGGGAGTAAACAGAGGGATATAAACCGGCGTAAAGCCTTGGCTTGCGGCTATTCTGGCGTCGGCCATGGATTGAAAACCAAATCTACCGCTTTGGGCACAGTGCGTATGAAAGATTTAGAAAAGGCCAAACGGCTCATCTGTAGAATTTTTTAGTCCGCTACTCTGTTTAGGGAGGGTGGTGTTAAGAAGGGCGCTTTCTCGCCCAAGCTTCTACGCTGTCTCAAACTTCACTGGCCCAAACTTCACGGTCCCAAACTTCACGGTCTTAAACCTCACGGTCCCAAACCTCCCTATCCATCCATCGCCTCATTCCCCGTTTGATCTTGCTCCCCTGCTAATCGGTTCCATCCTTCTCCATCCCCACCTGTCCGGACCCGCGCACCCTTTTCTTGCCGCTCCTGCGACCCCATGACTCCGAACCAGCCCCACGATTCAAACTCATCCGCCCGGCGTTCCAGGAAGCGCGATCGGCAGGGGGCGTCTGGCCATAGCGCATCGGCACGCCCATCGACGAATGGTATGAAGGGCGTGAAGGGAAAAGCGAGCTTTAAAAGACCGGGTATGAAGCCTGAAACTGCCCCTGGCCCGTCTTTTCACAGCCCAGAAGCCGTTGGTTCTGCAACGGGTGACTCTAAAACATCGGGACCCCAAACTGTGGTTGCAGATCGGCCGCCAACTTCAAAATCCTCCAGCAAGCGACCGTCCTGGATGTTCCGGTTGCTGATGAGCTGGCAGCTGTGGATTTTGCTCGCCATGGGCGGGGTTGGAGCCACAGGCAGTTTGGCGGTGATGTCGTTGCTGCGCTTGCCCCAGGCTTGGGAGTGCCCCCGTGTCTTTTGGCCCTTGGCTTCAGCCTCACTGCGGGTCTACTGTGCCCAGGCCGCAGCGGACAAGCATACCCATCGGGGGCTGTTGGATGCCATTACGCTGGTGGAGCCCCTCCCCGACGAGCATCCCCTGCGCCCCATGGTGGATCGCAACATTCGTCGCTGGTCCCTGGAGCTGATTGATGTCACCGAAGAACTCTTCCAAGATGGCGATATTGCCGCGGCCCTAGAGACCGCCGATCGCATTCCCTATCGGCATTTGCCCTGTAATGATCTGGAATGCCCCAAGGAGTTTATGGAGCGGCGCAAGGAGCGCTGGAATAAGACCTGGGATAAAGCAGAGAAAATTTTCGAGGAGTCAGAGAAGGCACTGATCAATCAGAAGTGGACGCTGGCGGCTGAGGTCGCGGCCCAGTTGCTGTCGATTGAAAACCGCTTCTGGCGGACGACGAAGTATGAAGAAATTAGTGATCAGGTTCAGGAAGTTCGCGGCACGAACAGCGTTCTTGCCAAGGCCCGAAAACTAGCCGAAAAGGGCGATCTCAGCAGTGTGATTGAGGCGGTTAAACTCGCAGCAACTATTCCGTCAAATAGCCGCTTGTATCCCGTGGCCAAGGGCTCCTTGGCAAGGTTTGGCCGTCAACTGATGGATTTAGCGGAAACTGCCCTGGACAACCAGGAGTTGTCCGAAGCTCTCAATATCGTGGATCAGATTCCAGAGCAGGCGAATCTCAAGGGCGAGATTAAAGACTTCCGTTTACTGGCCCGTGCCCAAGCACGGACCTGGAGTGGTTTTATCCCGGATCTGCAATCAGCGATTTCGGATGCGAAGACTGTGGATGTGGATCGGCCGCTCTACAGTAAGGCTCAAAAATTGGTGGTGCGTTGGCAGACGGAAATTTCTGACATCACGCGTCTGGAGAAAGCCCGTAAGATTGCGGCGGATGGCAGGATTCCTAATTTGATGACGGCGATCGCCGAAATTTCCCTCATTCCCCAAACCAATCCCCGCTGGGATGAGTCCCAACAGCTCATCGCCACCTGGACTGACACGATTCAAACGGAAGAGGATAGCCCTTTCCTTGATCGTGCCGAGCGCTTAGCTCAAGGTGGGTCTGCTGAGGCCTTCCAGGCAGCTATCGCTGAAGCCCGCCGCATTGGACAGGGGCGTGCCCTCTACGGCGAAGCCCAGAGCCGTATTGATGACTGGCAGGGCAAGCTGGAGTGGATGCAGGATCAGCCCTTCCTTGCCCAGGCGCGCAGCCTCGCGGCCTCCGGCAATCTCCAAGGCGCGATTTCCGCAGCCCAGCAGATTGGTTCGGGGCGGTTGCTCTACGGTGAAGCCCAGGATGCCATTGATGGTTGGCGGATCCGTGCTACGGCCGAGGACAGCCTCTT
Source organism: uncultured Pseudanabaenaceae cyanobacterium (assembly GCA_938017515.1). GTDB lineage: Bacteria > Cyanobacteriota > Cyanobacteriia > PCC-9006 > JAAUQQ01 > JAAUOP01. Next base: position 14,779 of record CALIJJ010000044.1, on the reverse strand, counting down.
CACCGCGCGTCAGTATGCCCAGGATGCCTGGAACCCGACGGCCCTATTGCAAGCGATTCAGACCGCTGATCAGGTACCCACAGCGAGTAACCTGCGCTACGACGCCAACCTTGAGATTGATGCCTGGAGCAACCGTATCCTGCAGATTGCCATTGAGCGAGCGGATTACGACCTCTACAGCGCCATTGATGCGGCCCAGCTGATTCCGTCCTGGACCTCGGCCTATGGGTCTGCCCAAGCTCGCATTGACGATTGGAACTATGCGCTCCAGCCCGCGCCCGCGACCCAGTATGTGGATACGTATGGGGATCCTCCGGCGCCAGCCTCGACGGGTCCTGAGGTGATTGTTCCGGCTGCGGAGCCAGCCCCCGAACCGCCGCCGCCACCGCCCATCGTGCCGTTCCCTGAGCCCTTGCCCCCTTCCACGGAAGCAGGGACTGGCATTGGAGAAGAGCCGGCAGAGGCTTTAGAACCACTGGAAGGGGTACAGGAAGTAGACGCGGTTCAATAGGTCGCCTTCAGTCGGTTACTTAGGTCAAGTTTATAGAGGCCAAGGTTACTTAGGCCAAGCTCACTGAGCCTAGTCCTGGTTTCAGGGGCGTTTAACGGTTTTGGTGCTGCGTTCGAGCTGCCTGACAGCGGTCAGTGCTGAGTAGCTGACGCCAGCAGTGCCTTCACCGGGGTGGGTGGAGTCGCCAACGAGCCAGAGATTTTTGAGGGGGGTGCGCGTGGCAAAGCCAAAGGGACCAAAGGTGGGGACACGCTGACCAATGCCACCCACAATGCCCTGGTCCCTGGCTGTGTATTTGGCAAAGGTTCGTGGGGTCGCCGTTTCGCAGACCACGATGTTGTCCGGGGAGAGATCGAAGTAACCCTTCAGTCGGGCGATCGCCTCTTCGGTGTAGCGCTGCTTCAGTGCTTCATATTCTTCCGCCGATCCCTGCCACCATTGCCCCACGTCCGTAAAGGATGATGCAATGATCGTCGCCTTGCCTGTGGGAGCGCGGCCATCTCCCTCTCGACTGACGGAGACAAACAGCGAATTATTTTCGGCAATTGGTCCGTCGTAGTCGTAGAGGAACTGAAGGTGAGGCGGACAGTTTGATGGAATCGCGGCGGCCTCGACCCCGAGATAAATCACAAAGGCACCGGAGCCCTCGGGCAATTGCTCAACACGATCGCGATAGCCCGACAGCATTGGCTGTTCAAAGGCTGGTGAGTCCATGAGCTTAACCAAGTCCTGCACCGTCACATTGGTGACGATGTGATCGGCCGAGACCTCGAAGGTTTCGTCAGTTCTTTCATTGCGGACAGTGACGCTACGCACTTGGCGGGACCGGCTAAGGCCTCTGAATCGTCCTTTGCTGGGCTCGGTGTGGATACGTTCGACCCGGTGGCGCATGTGCAGCTCTCCGCCATGGTCGGTGAGGGACTGGGTGAGGCGATCGCTCAGCACCTGCATACTGCCTTCCAAATGAAAGAGACCCTGGGGCTCCTGCGAAACGGCCAACGCCGTCGCGGCATAAAGCAGGGCTGTCTTTTCTGCGGTGACCTGGGAATAGAGCTTGAGCTGCATATCCAGAAAGGTCCGCAGCCGCTGGTCTTGACCCAGGCCAAATAATCGCAGGGCATTGCCGACCGTCGAAAAGGTGTAAGGCACCGTGATGAGTGTGTCTGAACGCAGAGCCTTAAGCAGTTGCAGTACATCCCAGGGACTACGCGGAGGTAGCACCGGGTCACGTCCCTGGAAGGCCCAACTGGCATCAAATAGCGCTTTGAGCAGTCGCCAAAAGGGACCGCTGCCGGGGAAATGTCGTTCCCGTTCGGCTTGCCATTGCTCTGGGTCACGCCACACTTGAATGGGCTCGGTTTCGTTGGGCAAAAAAACGGCACAGGCAGGATCGCAGGGTCGGGCCTCCGGTAGCTCAAGGCCCAGCTCCGCAAAAATCTGTTGGTGAATTCCTCCCTGCTCTAGGCCCGCCACTTGAGTTGCGCCAACATCAAATGTGAAGCCCCGGCGTTTGAACGTTGAGGCACAGCCTCCGGGCACGATCGCCTGGTCAAACACCTGCACGCCGTAGCCCCGGTGAGCGAGCAGTGCCGCTGCGGTTAGTCCGCCAATGCCTGCACCAATGACCACGACCTGGGGCGATCGCCGATTTCCTGACGCCGGTAACGGGCGCGTTGGGGAGGAAATAGAAGGAGAGGCGACCATAGTGATTTACATTTTGTTACCTCTCTAGCTTACCGCCTGTGCCAGCCCCATTCCACGCTGTTTCAAGGGATTCTAGCCATCTCTGCTAGAATAGCGAGGTTGTTTAGGGCTGTATCACCGTTGAGTCGTTCGCTTGACCTACCTAAAATTGATGAGCTGGCCCAGGAATTAGCTGCTATTCAGCAGACCGGCTCTAAGCGGATTGCGCTGTTGGGCTCTCGCCACGTTCCGATTACCCACCAGCAGCTAATTGAGATGATGACCTATGCCCTGGTCTTGGGGGGGAATCGTCTGATCACCTCCGGTGCCCAAGGGACGAATGCTGCGGCCATTCGGGGCGCGATGCGGGCAGATCCGAATCTGCTGACTGTGATTTTGCCCCAAAGTCTCGATCGCCAGCCTCGAGAATCCCGAGAGCAGCTAGAACAGGTCATTCATCTCGTTGAAAACCCAGCTAATAACGAAATGTCTTTGGCTGAAGCAAGTTCTATTTGCAACCAGGAGATCGTCTCAAGGGCTCAACAATTAATTTGTTTTGCATTTCACGACAGTTCCACGTTGTTGGAGACCGCTCAATTTGCAGAGGAGCAGCGTCGTGTGGTGACTCTGTTCTATTTCGACTAACTCAGTTCTTGGGCTTCCACCTGATTTGACGGATTGCACCTTAATTTTTAGTTTTTTTGGTTTCTCCTGAAATAATCCTTGGACGGTAATGGACGATGGCAAGCAGCTCTTCCTTTGATGTTGTTAGTGATTTTGATTACCAGGAATTGGTCAATGCAGTAGACCAATCCCAGCGTGAAATCAAGAATCGCTACGACCTCAAGGATACGAAAACAGAGGTTGATCTAAGCCCGACTCAGGTCACCATTGGCACTGACAGTGAGTTTACGCTGGATGCAGTGCACACGATATTGCAAACTAAGGCGGCAAAGCGAGGGCTGTCACTGAAGATTTTCGATTATGGGAAAATTGAATCCGCAAGTGGCAACCGCGTTCGTCAGGAAATTGGGTTAAAAAAGGGCATAGAGACCGAGCTTGCCAAGAAAATCTCGAAGTCCGTTCGAGATGAGTTTAAGGGGAAGAAAGTCCAGGTCGCGATTCAGGGGGATGCCCTGCGAGTCACTGCCAAGTCCAAGGACGATCTGCAACTGGTAATTCAATTTCTGAAGCAGGAAGACTGGCCCGTTGCCCTCCAATTTACGAACTATCGTTAGAATGGCAGGACCGCTTGCGGTTGTTGCTGAGTTCCTATGGCTGGCTTAGTGTGGCTATGTCAGCAAGGTTCGGCTGGCTCCATTAAAACTGTCTTAGGCAGATGTAGATTTTATGACTCCCGCTGAACTTCAGGATGTGTTTCGGTCGCGATACGGCGAAGAAGCCGTGACGGTCGTTGCACCCGAAGCCTTTAAGGTCGAGTTCCATAGCCTTATCCTCTATGGCATTCTTTCTCGGGACCACCTCTGGGTCCGATTGCTCGCGCCCGTTGCTTCAGCGGATGAGGCTCGCCCCTTCCTAGAGCAGTTGATGGCGGCGAACTTTGAGGATACAGAAACGGTTCGCTATGCGCTCCAGGATGAAATGCTTTGGCTGGTGTTCCAGCATCAGTTAGAGCGCTTGCAGCGTCTGGATCTGGAGGAGGCGGTCATGATGCTGACTGACCTACGTAAGGAAGGGTTGGAAATACTCGCCTCTAACCGTATGGAGATGCAACTACAACAAATTATCCAAGCCAATAAGTCCCGAGGGCAAAGTTTGGAGTCAACATTGCAAACCCTCCAGCATTTTTATCAAGAAGGTTTGATGGGCGGTTTGGACCAGCCCGCCGATGAACGTGAGGCAACCCTTGATGCATGGCGGTTTCAGCTAACGCGACTCTGGGACACGGTTGAGCCTGGAGATGCTGTGTTGGGAGACAGAGGAGCACAGGGCGAAGAGTCACCGTCAGACCCAGACTAGGGCAGCGCTGCTGGATGGGAGCCTAAAACGGATTTGCGTTGTCTCATGGCTGTGACGTGAATGAAACCTAGGATTCAGTCTGGCGCCATGATTTAATCCTGCTTTGTGGAAAGCTTGCTTGGGGAAGGCTCGCTCTGGAGCTTGCCCCATTTTGGATTAGGTCGGAGTCTTTGCCCTTGGTCTCCACTGAGGTTGGGTAGGGTTCTCCGCCCCACGTCGGACTAAGCCCCAGGATACAATCGGCCTAGGAAGCTTGCGCTTGCCGAAAGATCCTGACAGCAAAATCCCGACAGCAAACTCATGGACAACAACAATTTACTGCGGCAGTTGATGATGATCGGCGTGGGCACCACATCTCTGGTTGCAGATAAGGTACGCGAGGTCAGCGAAGAGTGGGTGAGTACTGGACGTTTGGATCCAAAGCAGGCTTCTGAGTTTGTCGATGATTTTTTGAAGCAGTTCAAGGATGAGCAAGGGAATGTTGAAGAGCAATTCCAGCGCCAGTTCAGTAATTGGCTTCAGGACTTGGGGGTGCCGCGTCAAAATGAAATGGATGAGTTGCGCGGGCGTTTAGATCGCCTGGAGCGCAAGCTGCGGGAGTTGGAAAATCGGCGTTGGTGATCAGTTGGCGCTTAGAGGGGGCTGGAGAGTTGGCTTTGCAAGCCTACTTTCTGAGTAAGGTTTCTTCCGGGGCTTTCTTCTGGGGCTTTCTTCTGGGGCTTGAACTGGTCACGGAGCCCTTCTCGGTAGACAATACATCAGTAATCAATGGGGACAGCGCCTGCAGGTGCGACCTGTCGAAATAATCGCGGAGGACAACTGTGCGAGAGATTTTTATCAGTCTGGGCATTATGGTTGCCTGCGTCGTTGTGTTTTTAGTGGCTCAACTCGGTGGAACTGCCCCTGATGCCACTGCTGCGACGATGGATGCTGGGGGATCAGGCTCTGGTGTGATGGAGTCTGCCATCACAGAATCTTCAATTACGGATTCATCCATCGCCAGTGCCGCTAATTTAGTTTCTCAAAACGCTGAAGAAAATATGTCTGATAATTTGACCACGACTGAATCAGGGCTCCAGTACGAAGATATTACCGTGGGTGATGGTGCTACTCCCAAGACTGGGGAGAAGGTGACGGTTCACTATACCGGGACCCTGATGGATGGTACGAAGTTTGACAGTTCCCGCGATCGCAATCGTCCCTTTGATTTCAAAATCGGCGTAGGCCAAGTCATCAAAGGCTGGGATGAAGGTGTGGCGTCCATGAACGTTGGCGGTCGTCGCAAGCTCGTGATTCCCCCGGACTTGGCCTATGGCGAGCGTGGTGCGGGTGGTGTGATTCCCCCCAATGCAACCCTTATTTTTGACGTTGAACTCATCCGTCTGGGGGGCTAAGCCCGACTGGGTCGTTCTGTCTCTGGAATACTGACGAACTGAACCGCAAGCGGTAGCAAGCAAGAAAAAGGGGGCCCATTGGCCCCCTTTTTCTTGGGGAAGGATAGGGGTTAGCGATAGGCCTGTAATGCCACCACTAAACGATTGACCTGGAAACTACGCGGATCGCTGCGAGAGCCCGAGCGGTCCACGGCTTGGTGGGTTGTGATGCGATTGAGCGGCACCGTGCTTTGACCAATCAGCCAGGCGAGGGAATCGTACTGGGCTTGGGTATAGCCACTGTGGGCCGCAGTGTTGCCGTATCCATCCGGAGGGCTTTCTAGGGAGATGTGATAGGCAAAGTTGTTGACCGACGGCGGGAATTGCTTATGGGTTTTGACGGCTTCTTTTTCTCCGTCTTGGGTGACGAAGACAGAATTTCCCGCTCCAAAGGCTCGCTTTTCGGGAGGTACCAAATAAACCACGGTGCCGTTGCGCCGAATCATCGTGTGATAGCTGGCTTGGTCTGAATCGTTGGCGTGATAATTCTTGAAGTAGGAAATGGTCGAGTCTGCGGAACCGACTGTTTCGTGGAGGACGATGATGGGCCGATTGGTCGCAGGCTTGCCGTTGATATCTTTTTTGAAGCGATCGCCATAGTTGCTGGGATCAGCCCAAGCGATTTCGTAGCGTGGTTGCCGGGCGGAGGCCACCACAGACGTGGGAATTTGGGTCGCCTGGACAATGTCATTGACCGGCTGAGGTTGAGACTGACTGAGGTCAGCAGCACTGCCGACGGGGGTCGGTTGGGCCGCTTGATTGTCTTGCGTCAGGTTTGAATTGCTAGTGTCGGGACGCTCAAACCCTGGATTGCTCGGGTCCAGATTCTCAGATTCTTGCCCCTGGGAGGGGAGTGTTGCAGCGATGTCCTCCGTCAGCAAAGCGGAGGGTTCCAGCTCGTCCGCTTCACGACCCAGAGCCATGGGAAGTGGAATGGCCTTCACCACAAAAAAGCTGGAAAAGCCCACAAAGAAGCAGGACATCAAGACAAGGTAGGTTTTCGGGCTCTGGAAGTCTAGTCTCATAGATGCAACGCTCGGGGCGAGAAGCGAGGGGAAGAAGTGAGAAAAGGCGGGACCAGGATGGGTGGGAACGCTGGGATGCGATCGTCCAAAATTCGTAGACCCAAAATCTATCAATATCGTCAGCATCCGGCTGTTCAGCCAGCGACGACACAAATCGATGGATTGAAATCATTCGGTCCAAACCATGGGCCTGAATTCCATGGATCCGTGCAGGTTTGATTTGGGCGGACTTTATTAATTAAGCCCAGCCTGCACCTTCAGTAAAACAGCAGTTATCAAAATCTAATCGCTTCTTAAGAACTAATTTGTCTTATCAAAGACACATTTTTAACTGTCTCTCCGGTTCTCTACGACTTTATGCGGATGTTTCTGGCAAACTGCTGCAATCAACCGCCTCATCGGGCTGCAGTCGTTACAGTCCAGTGATGATACGGACCCTTCCCCATAGGCCATCTAGGCTCGGCGGAAACTGTAGATACGCTGCTGTTCCCACTGCTCAAGGGTTTGGGAGGGGAGTTTTTTCAGAGTATGGGGCTCGCGATCGAGCTTCACCTGCAATCCTGTGAACGTGTCACCACCGTCGGAAAACAGGAATTCCATCTGTTTGATCTCTGGCCACCCCGCCAAAGTATCCAAAATACGCTCGGTGCCCTGACGATGCTCAGCATCCTCCTGGTACCAATTCGGTGTGACAGCATCAGAACGATCGAAGCCAATTTGAACGATCAAGGACTGCCGCCCAAATACGGCGATGGCCACTGGACGTGGTTCTTCCTGAACGTCAAAACCTTCTTGCTGGACGAGGGCACGTAGCTTTTCGAGGCGCTCGTATTTTTGTGGGAGTGTTAGGGACTCTTCGTTCCACTGAATGGCGAGGGTGGTTAAGAAGGTCCGTAGAAAGAGGTGCCCCAGCTTTTCGGCCTTGGTCGCTAGGTACTGGGAGTTATATTCCGTGGCCTCAATGATGAGAGGGACACGATCAACCACTTCCAAGCCGTAGCCCTTGAGACCTGCAATTTTGCGAGGGTTATTCGTAATTAAGCGAATCTTATGGATCCCTAAATCATTCAGAATCTGGGCTCCAACGCCGTAGTTGCGCAGGTCCGCCGGAAAGCCCAAGCGTTCGTTGGCTTCCACCGTGTCTAGTCCTAAATCCTGGAGTGAATAGGCTTTCAGTTTATTGATCAGGCCAATGCCTCGACCTTCCTGGCGCAGATATACGACGATCCCCTGGTCCACGGTCTCAATCATTTTGAGGGCTGCCTGGAGCTGCATACGACAGTCGCAGCGGAGGGAGCCGAGGGAGTCTCCGGTGAGACACTCCGAGTGCATGCGCACCATGACGGGCTCTTGGGTGAACTGGGCCGGGTCACCTTTGACGATGGCAACATGCTCGGAATTATCGAGCTTGTTGCGGTAGGCATAAATCTGAAAATGGCCAAATTCGCTGGGTAAGTTTGCCACCGTTTCGCGCACGACGAAGCGTTCGTTTTGCAGTCGATAGCTAATCAAATCAGCGATGCTGATCAGTTTGAGATTATGTTCCTGGGCATAGGTGACAAGCTGGGGGAGCCGAGCCATGGAACCGTCGAGATTCTGAATTTCGCAGATTACCCCGGCCCCGTAGAGTCCAGCCAAGTGGGATAAATCAACTGCGGCCTCGGTATGGCCAGCTCGTTTTAGTACGCCACCGGACTTCGCTCGCAGCGGGAAGATATGCCCGGGACGTCGCAAATCCTCGGGTTTCGTTTCGGGATTAATGACAGCCTGAATGGTGCGGGCACGGTCTTCTGCGGAAATGCCGGTGCTGACGCCCAGATTGGGTCCCGCATCGATGCTGACGGTGAAGGCGGTTTGGTTGCTATCGGTGTTGTTATCGACCATGAGCGGCAGGTCGAGCTGGTCGAGGCGATCGCCCGACATGGCCACACAGATCAACCCCCGCGCTTCCACCGCCATGAAGTTGATCATGTCCGGTGTGGCAAACTGGGCCGCACAAATGAGGTCCCCTTCATTCTCACGACTTTCATCGTCAACCACCACGATCGCCTTACCCGCCTTCAAATCCAGTAGCGCCGCTTCGATGTCGTCAAACTTAAAATCTTGCTCCCAGCTAGGAGAGGTGTAGGGGCTGGTGGTGGAACTACTCAAAGTGAATTAACCCTGCCGGAATCGGAGAAATAGCGGGACATAAAATGGAGCCAGGGTGAGGTGAAAGTGATGTGCCACCTTCCTTGGAACCTTTGAAGCAATTGTATCTGTTTTATCGAATCTGTTTTGGGACAGAGTGTTGAGGCTATTCCCAATGCCCCGAGCTACAGGTTCCGATCCACATGCCCCGATCCACGCATCTCGATGCTTGTTGTCCGAGCACATCTTGTCCGAGTACATCTTGTCCGAGCACATTGTCTACAGTCCTGATACAGCTCGTCGATTCCGTTGGTCTATCAAAATCTCATCTGAACGATTGCATCTGATGGTTGCTCCTGACGGAATGGTTGAAAGGCCTTTCAATGGAGGTGGTTAGGCCTTGTATTGACGCTTTTGCAGCCTTCGTGCATTCTGGGTGGACTGTTCCCGGTTTGCTCCCTAGTAAACCCCATCACACCGAAGAACCCATCGCGAGATTTTGGGCGCTTCTCTGGAATGTGAGATGATTTTGAGGCAGCCGCTCTACCCCTATTCCTTAACCTGCGAGCTGAAGACCAATGGAAAAGAGGCCCTACCCACAATCAAAGTCGCTTTCCCGTAGCGCTCGCAGTACCCGGGCCCAGCGTCAGGATCGGTTGAACCAGACCCGTGCCAAGTCTGCGGGGCAGTCGTCCCGCCCCGGGGCTCGTCCTGATTTGCGGCGTTCTAATTTTTCTAAACCCTCCTCTGGCCGTGCTGCGAAGGCTAGCCGTCGCCGAGTGCCTCCCCCCAGCTCAGTGTCTCCCAATGACCTCAGCCAGCGGCGTCGGTCTTTGCGGCGTCAGCGTGGCTTTAATTCACTGAAGGGGACCTGGCGTTTGTTGGCTGTGGGTTCGGCTGCCGTTGGGTTGGGCTGGGTGATGATGCAACCCCTGTGGGTGATCAAGTCCCCCGAGCAAATTCGTATCAAAGGGATCAATAGCATTAGTGAAGAGACCCTTCAGGCCTTGATTCCGTTGGAGTATCCCAAGTCTTTACTGCGCGTGAAGCCGCAGAACCTAGAAACCGCCCTATTGGAAGGGGCTCCGATCAATGAGGCTCATGTCTCCCGTCGTTTATTTCCGCCGGGGTTAACGGTTCAGGTGGTGGAACGCCAGCCGGTGGCGATCGCAGAACTCGCAATTAATAGTCGTGATACCGCAGCGACTCCTGCGGAAGCGTCCGAGGCGAAGCCCGCAGCCAGCGACGGAGATGCTGCGAAGGAGTCCGCTGTCAGCCAAGAGCGTACCGACGGCGAGACCTCCCCAACCACAGGGGGCGATGCCGCTGCTGCTGCGAATGGAACCGATAGCAGCTCAGGCAATTCATCCAAGAAGCGTGGTGAGCGCGTGTTGATGGATGAAGCCGGAGACTGGATTCCTCTGGAGCGCTATACCGCCCAGGGACAGGTCTTTGAATTGCCCAAGCTCAAGGTCATCGGCATGCGCGTGGAGTATCGCCAGGCTTGGTCCGAGCTCTATCCGATTATTCTGCAAAGTCCCGTTGAGGTCCTGGAAATTGATTGGCAGGACCCCTCCAACATCAAGCTACAGACTGATTTGGGAGAAGCCCATTTTGGCCCCTACAGCAATCAGTTTGCGCAGCAGTTAGAAGTCTTAGACAAGATGCGCGAGCTGCCCCAACACAAAGATGCGGAAAATGTCGCCTTTATTGATTTGCGATCGCCCACCATTCCCAGACTGAGGATGAAGTCTGAATAGTGGAGGGAAAGGGGCGGCGCGAGTCAAGCGCAAATACGCATACTAATGTGGTTTTCCAGGGGGTAACCCATCCTTAACTATCGCAATTTAATGGTGAATAGATGGCGTTACTAATTTGACGGTTGATCGATTGAAAAACGCCTCGATTTTCCCTCCGATGGCCGCCGCAATGCCTCTGAATTGCTTCATTGAGCAGCTGCCCTGATGCGTTTTGGTTTTTCAGGCAAATTACCCTATAGTTAACTACGATTGCACGCCTTGGCGTTAGAATAGCGATTCACGACTTAGAGGCTTCCCCCTCACGATGGAAATCGATACCCCTAACAACAACCACAGGTCTTCTGCTGAGGAGCAGTCTGTATACTCGATGACTTCTGTCGCCTCTCAATCTATGGGTAATTCAGCGTTTGGCATGGCTCACCAGGACGGCGGCCAAGTGGCTGAACATGACGACCAATCGTCAGGAATTATGCCGAGCAGCATTGCCAATATTAAGGTCATTGGTGTTGGGGGTGGTGGCAGCAATGCGGTGAACCGCATGATTGCCAGCGACGTCAGCGGTGTCGAATTTTGGGCGATCAATACGGACGCGCAGGCTTTGGTCGGAGCTGCGTCTCCCCAACGTCTACAAATTGGCCAGAAGCTAACCAGGGGACTGGGGGCAGGGGGTAATCCCGCCATTGGTCATAAGGCTGCGGAAGAGTCTCGCGATGAGATTGCAGCAGCGCTCGAAGGCTCGGACCTAGTATTTATCACGGCTGGTATGGGAGGGGGCACCGGAACGGGCGCCGCTCCTATTGTTGCTGAGGTTGCCAAGGAACTGGGCGCCTTGACGGTGGGAATTGTGACCCGTCCGTTTCTGTTTGAGGGGCGTCGCCGTACGGCCCAGGCGGATGAGGGGATTGCGGCGCTGCGAGCCAGTGTTGACACATTGATTGTCATTCCCAACGACAAGTTGTTGACCGTTATTTCTGAACAAACCCCTGTGCAGGAAGCCTTCCGCATGGCGGATGATGTTCTGCGTCAGGGTGTCCAGGGCATTTCTGACATCATTATTATTCCTGGCTTGGTCAACGTTGACTTTGCTGACGTGCGTGCGGTTATGGCCGATGCAGGCTCTGCGCTCATGGGCATTGGCATTGGCTCCGGCAAGTCCCGTGCAAGGGAAGCAGCATCGGCGGCCATTTCTTCGCCGCTGTTGGAATCTTCCATCGAGGGTGCGAAGGGGGTTGTCTTCAATATTACGGGCGGCAGCGATCTAACGCTTCATGAGGTCAATGCCGCCGCCGAAGCTATCTATGAGGTTGTTGATCCGGAAGCCAACATTATTTTTGGTGCCGTGATTGACGATCGCCTAGAGGGTGAAATTCGGATTACGGTGATTGCGACCGGCTTTAGCGGGGAGCCCAAACCCATCGCACGCATGAGCGCTCCCCGTGGGCTGTCGGTTCCGCAGCCTCCGCTGACGCCACCGAAGCCGTCTCCCTTACCGACCTCGAACCCCGCACCCCCTCCCATTGAGACTAAGCCGCCTGCCCGCGGTGGCGGTGGTGGCGTTTTAGACATCCCCGAATTTTTGCAGCGCCGCCGTCCTAAACAGTAGGTCGGAATCCGATGGCTAGTCTGAATGAGACCCCGGTGGCAATGACAATTGCCGGGTCTGATAGTGGTGGCGGTGCAGGGATCCAAGCGGATTTGCGTACGTTTTCATTTCATCAGGTCCATGGCACCAGTGCCCTAACCTGTGTGACCGCTCAGAACACGGTGGGCGTGACGCGGGTTGATGCGTTACCGCCGGAGTCTGTGTTGGCCCAGCTACAGGCTGTGGTCGATGATATTGGCGTGCAAGCGGCCAAGACAGGGATGTTGCTGAATCAGCCCATTATCGCCGCTGTGGCAGAGCGATTGGGCAGGCTCAAACTCAAGAATTTGGTGGTGGACCCGGTGATGGTGTCTCGGGCTGGAGTCCAGCTAATTGATGATGCGGCGATCGCCACCCTCCGCGAGAAACTGTTACCTTTGGCCTTGATCTTGACGCCCAACCGCTACGAGGCAGAGATGCTGAGCGGCCTCAAAATTAATGATTTGGAGACGATGAAGCAAGCGGCCCAGGCCATTGGCAAGCTGGGTCCCAACAATGTGGTGGTGAAGGGAGGCGGTTTTGTTGGGGCATTGCGCGGGGTGGATGTGTGGTGGGACGGTGAGACCTGTTCGGTTCTGGAAACCGAGACGGTTGAGACGAGCCATACCCATGGGACGGGGTGCACGTTGTCGGCGGCGATCGCGGCCAATCTTGCCAAGGGCCATGCTCCATTGGAAGCCACACAGCTTGCCAAGGATTACGTGACCCAGGCACTTCACCATTCGTTGGCGATTGGTCAGGGTCAGGGACCGGTCGGCCACTTTTTCCCGTTGCTCAACTCATGAGCACTCCAGTCGTGAGGCCCAAATCATCGGCCTGAGACAATTCGCTCAAAACAATCCCGCTACACTGGCCAGGTGGATTCCCAGTCCGGGCATTTTTCGGTATCACAGCCGTAGGGATGGATGCCGCAGACGAGCATGTTGCCGCCAAAGTCGCTGCCTTCGTAGTTTTTGCAGCCGATGCAGGTTTCGTGGCTGTTGATCACGGGGCTGACGGTTTGGTTGACGGGGCGAAAGGTTTGTTCGAGGATGACTTCGGTTTGGGCGATCGCACTATCCACGGCCTTATCAACGGTCTTGAACTGTTCTTCCACGGCCTCGACCCATTCCGGTGCGATGGCGTCGTTGATCTGGTTGCTAAGCTGTTCGGTGGCTTCGTCAACGGTGGCGATGGTGGTTTCGACGGCTTCGATCAGGCCATTGCTCAGGGTCTCGGCCATGCGATCGAGGGTTTGCCAGGCAGCCTCAAACCAGTCATTGGGGTCGTGGTTTGGTTCGTTGTTGTGATTGGGATCGTTCTGGGGGGACATAACAGGGAACTCCGGGGCTAGGGCAAAGCGGAAATATCTAGGATTTTTTGAGGCGCTCCAGTTGAGCTTGCAAGTCTTCGACCTGCTGGCGCAGGGCGTCTGCCTGCTGCTGTTCGGGAGGCTTTTTGTTGGCCTGAGGGGTCTGGGCCATGGGAGCCGGGCTGGAGCTGGAGTCGTCGTCGAGGTCGATCTCAATTTTGCGAGGGGCTTCGTCTACGGGTTGCCCTTCGACGGTGGTGACCTGGGAGCGGCTGACGAGATCGTCCACCATTTTGCGGGCTTCTTCGGTGGTCATTTCACCGCGTTCGACGAGTTCGTCGGCGAGCTTCTGGGCCTGGTCTTTGAGTTCGCTCAGGCTTTTGGTGGCTTGGTCTCCGGCATAGGCTGCCATGCCGACGCCGAGGTAAACGGCTTTCTGAAACAGATTTCCCAGTCCTGCCACGGCGGTCGGCTCCATACGACATTTCGTTTCTAGGATAGCCCGATGGACTTGGGATTGACGCCCCCCAAACCATGCGGCTTACCGACCTCCAGTTGATACCTTTGGCCATTCCCCTCGGAAGTGTTGAGAAAGTATTGAGTGCGACTGGGCTTTTTCGCTGTACGGATATGATTTGGATGGATTCGGGGTTGAGCAGGGGGTGCGAGATGGCCAGTGATGAGTCGGGTTCGATGAAGCAGGAGAATCAGGATTCATCGGCTGGGTTCCAGGTGCAGGCGAATGCCGGGAGCCAGGTTAATCAGGCGGCCCAAGATATCAACCAGGATATTCATCAGACGATCAATCAAACCAGCGAAGGCGCTGAGAATCAGACGATTGGGCAGGTTTATGGCGGTGTGGTGGTCTACGTCAGCGGTGGTCAGGCGGTGATCAATCAGCCTCAGAGCGCTGAGGTCGGTGATTCAGAAGCCGCGAAGGAGATTGGGCCGAATCCTTACAAGGGGTTGCTGGCGTTTCATGAGAAGGATCAGGATTGGTATTTTGGTCGGTCTCGGGAAATCGAAGTGCTGCGGGATCAGTGTCTCGCTTTGCTGGAGCAACCCGATGGAGTGAGGTTGCTGCCGATCTATGGGCCTTCGGGGTCGGGGAAGTCTTCGTTGGCGCGGGCGGGGTTGATTCCGGAGTTGGGGAAGCGGCCTTTGCCGGGGCGCGATCGGGCGAGGGTCGCAGTGATGGTGCCGGGGACACAGCCATTGCAGGCGTTGGCGACAGTGCTGGCTCGGATTGCGACGAATGATTTAACGCCGGTTCTGAAGATTAAGGAATTTGAGCAGGTGTTGAGTCTGCCGAACAAGACAGGTG
>CALIJJ010000043.1 GCA_938017515.1 uncultured Pseudanabaenaceae cyanobacterium | reverse complement strand
TGGCTATCAGCTCCTCGGCGCCGGAGACTTTGATGGCAATGGAACAGCAGAATTCCTATGGCTCAACGGCGCAGGACAAACGCGCCTTGGATTTTTGAACGGTGACACAATCACCAGTCTCGCCGACAGCCAAACCCTAGGGAGCGGAAGAACATTCATGGGCATTGGCGATTACAACCAAGACAATCGCGATGACATCGCTTGGCAAACCGGCAGCACCCTAGAAATCTGGCAGATGAACGGCGCAACGGTCCAAGAAACCAGGACGACTCCCATCGTTTAACGCCTGTTTTCCCACAGGGAACGCTAAACAGACTCAAACCACCACCAGCCAGGACCTCGGCAGCTTCCCAATCAGTCGCAAAACGCAATATTACGTTACCGAATAGTCCCTCAGGGCTTGACCCATAATTAAATTTCCTTAATACCTCCGTTCGGAAATGGGGATCATCGATAGCGTGAGTGATGTAAGACTTGTGACCTCGGAATTTTCGAGACTTTTGCGATGGATGCAGCAACGTTTCCTTGGCTGACGACCATCATCCTGTTTCCGATCGCAGCGGCCCTGCTCATTCCGCTTTTGCCGGACAAAGGCGGCCAGACCGTGCGGTGGTACTCCCTGGTGGTGGGGCTACTCGATTTTGTTCTGATTATTTACGCCTTCTGCACCCAGTACAGCCTGAGTGAACCCGGCTTGCAGATGGTCGAAAGCTACGCCTGGGCGCCTCAGATTGGCCTTAATTGGTCTGTCGGGGCCGACGGTATTTCCATGCCGCTGATCCTGCTCACGGGCTTCATCACGACGCTGGCAATGCTTGCGGCTTGGCCCGTGACCATGAAACCCAAGCTGTTCTACTTCCTCCTGCTCACCATGTACGGTGCGCAGATTGCAGTATTTGCCGTTCAGGATATGCTGCTCTTCTTCCTGACCTGGGAGCTGGAGCTGATTCCGGTCTATCTGCTGCTGTCCATCTGGGGCGGCAAGAAGCGGTTCTATGCGGCCACTAAGTTCATTCTTTACACCGCAGGTAGCTCGCTGTTCATCCTGGTCGCGGGCCTGGCCATGGCCTTCTACGGTGACACCATCACCTTTGACTTCCAGGCATTGGCCGCCAAGAACTACACCCTGGGCTTTGAGCTCCTGGTCTACACCGGCTTTTTGATCGCCTACGGTGTCAAACTCCCGATTATCCCGTTCCACACCTGGCTACCCGATGCCCACGGTGAAGCAACGGCTCCGGTACACATGCTGCTGGCGGGCATCCTGCTCAAAATGGGGGGCTATGCCCTGCTGCGCATGAATGCGGGGATGTTGCCGGAGGCCCACGCCAAGTTCGCCCCAGTGCTGATTATTTTGGGCATTGTCAACATCGTCTACGCGGCGCTGACATCCTTTGCCCAACGCAATCTCAAGCGGAAGATCGCCTATTCGTCGATTTCCCACATGGGTTTTGTGCTGATTGGCCTGGCTTCTTTCACCAATCTGGGCATCACCGGCATGATGTTGCAGATGGTCTCCCACGGCTTGATTGGGGCCAGCCTGTTCTTCCTGGTGGGGGCAACCTACGATCGCACCCATACGCTCATGCTGGATGAGATGGGCGGTGTCGGCCAGAAGATGAACAAAATGTTTGCCCTGTGGACGGCTTGCACCATGGCATCCCTAGCCCTGCCGGGCATGAGTGGTTTCGTTGCAGAGCTGATGGTCTTCGTCGGCTTTGCCACCAGTGATGCCTACTCGCTCACCTTCCGCATCGTCGGCGTCTCCTTGGCTGCCATCGGCGTTGTCTTGACTCCGATTTATCTCCTGTCGATGCTGCGGGAAATCTTCTACGGCCCTGAAAATGAGGAGCTGACGAGTCACGAAGTCTTGGTTGATGCAGAGCCTCGCGAGATCTACATCATCACCTGCCTCCTCATTCCCATCATCGGCATTGGCCTCTATCCCAAGGCCATTACGCAAATCTATGCGTCAAGCACCGATGCGCTCACCCAGCGTCTTCGGGCAGCCGTTCCGGGCCTGGTGCAAACTGCTGATGCGCCCAGTCAGCAGTTCCAGGGTCAGCCCGTGGCTGTCCTTGAGGCACCCAGCTTGCAGTAGTCCTGTGGGGTAATTGTTTTCGACTCAATCCATTATCTTCGGCTCAAACCGTTGGATAACGGTTGAGTTGATGGGGCTCATGATGAGCAGAACCGTAAAAAAGGAAGCGGGGGCGATCGCCCCCGCTTCCTTTTTCATTGGAGGGCTTTGTTCTGGCCTTTGTTTTGGCCTTTGTTCTGACCATGGCTTGCTTCTGCCAGCCTTGAGCCCTGTCAATCCGACATCAACCCAGACTTCGTCAACAAATAGGTACATGAGTACCCATTTTCGGCAACAGGGATTACGATAAAGCCACTAGCGCTTTCAGTCTTCAGAAGATGTTTTCTGGAGTTGTCATAAATTCAGTGCTAACGCCGATTTTTAACGTGTTACCCACATAAATTACGCATTTACGTCATTGCGTTTGTCAACAGTCTGCTACATTACCAGCGCAAGCCTCTTCACTTTTGCAACTGCATCGCCCCTGCTATGGTTTCTCCCGCCCAACGTGCGATTTCACTTCTGATTGACATGGCTGAACAGGGCGAAATTGACCCCTGGAACGTCAAGGTTATTGACGTGATCGATCGCTTCTTGGCAGAACTTCAGTTAGATGATTTGTCAGGCTATTTCACCAAAGCCCAGGGGAGCTTTGGTCGCAATCGCTATGAAGCAGACCTCTCCGAATCCGGTCAGGCTTTTCTCTACGCTTCCATGCTCGTTCTGCTGAAGGCAGACACCCTGGTGCAGGAAGAGGAAGAGCAGGAAGAGGAAGAAGCCTTTGGTGATATGGATTTCCCGGAAGATGATGTGATTCGTCTGCCCAGTAATCTTGAACGCCAACTGCGCCGTCGTGCCGTCGCCCGTCCGCCCCAGCAACGACGTGTGACCCTCGCTGAGCTAATTGAGCAGCTCGAAGTCATGGCTGCCGCCATGGAATTGCCCACCGTCCCCAGGCCCAAGACGCGCGTCCGACAGCAATCTCGAAGTCAGGCGATTCGTGCCATTTCTCAACTCGCCCACCAGGAAAACCTGTCTGAGATGGCGGATAGCCTCGGCGAATTTATTGAACAGCGCTGGCCCAAGCTGCCCATTCGCACCGATGGTTGGTTTGACTTCGATGAACTGGTTCGCATTTGGCACCGTAGTCCCAGCAATACATTCAGTAAAAATGTTGACCGGGTGGGTGTCTTCTGGGCGCTTCTATTTCTTTCTGCCCAGGGCAAGGTTGAGCTGATGCAGCGAGAGTTTTATGAGAGTTTGGAACTGAGGCGACCTGCTTTAGAGGGCGCTCCGGTCTTGGTTGAAGCCATGGCAGTCTCTGCTTCCTAGGGGGATTCCTCCTATTGATTGTGGGGGCGAAAAAATGGGTATGCTGTAGGCGTCCCCTGCACCCATTTTTTGGGCGTTCCTTGTCTCAGCACGCGTTCAAGACTCCTCAGTATTCCTCCGAGTATTATCAGGATATTGACGTTGCGTTTCTGACACGGCTAAGAGATGGGGGACAGGGTGAACAAGGTTCCGCCCTGAAGCATTTGTATTGCCTCCTATAAGGAACTCGTTATATATCGCTGAGGAGAAGTCCAGAGTCCTATGAAAGCCATGATCCTGGCCGCAGGTAAGGGAACCCGAGTTCGTCCCATCACCTATACCATCCCCAAACCGATGATTCCCATCCTGGAAAAACCGGTGATGGAGTTTTTGCTTGAGCTGCTGCGCCAGCACGGTTTCACCGAGGTCATGGTGAATGTCAGCCACCTCGCCAATGAAATTGAGAACTATTTCCGTGATGGCCAGCGCTTTGGCGTTGAAATCGGCTACTCGTTTGAGGGCCGCATCACGAACGGTGAGCTGATTGGCGAGGCGATTGGTTCTGCGGGTGGCATGCGCAAAATCCAAGATTTTCAGCCGTTCTTTGACGATACGTTCATCGTCCTCTGTGGCGATGCACTGATCGATGTGGACCTGACCCAGGCCATCAAGTGGCACCGGGAAAAGGGCTCGATCGCAACCATCATCATGAAGTCCGTGTCGAAGGAAGAGGTGCCGAGCTACGGCGTGGTGGTCACCGATGACGATGGCCGTATCCAAACTTTCCAAGAAAAGCCCAGCGTTGAGGAAGCGCTCAGCACTGATATCAACACCGGTATCTATATCTTTGAGCCGGAAATCTTCGATCACATCCCCTCTGGCCAGGAATTCGACATTGGTGGTGATCTGTTCCCAAAACTGGTCGCAGAGGGCGCACCGTTCTATGGCATCTCCATGGACTTTGAGTGGGTGGACATTGGCAAGGTGCCGGATTACTGGCATGCCGTGCGTAGCGTCCTCAAGGGTGACGTCAAGAATGTCCCCATTCCTGGCAAACAGGTCGCCCCCGGCATTTACACCGGTCTGAACGTCGCTGTGAACTGGGACAAGGTGGACATCCAAGGTCCTGTTTACATCGGTGGCATGACCAAGATTGAAGATGGTGCCAAGATTATTGGCCCGACGATGATTGGTGCTAACTGCCTCGTCTGTAGTGATGCGGTGGTGGACAACAGCGTGATTTTTGAATATTCGCGTTTGGGTCCCGGTGTCCGCCTGGTGGATAAGTTGGTGTTTGGTCGCTACTGCGTTGATAAAACCGGTGCATCTATTGATGTACAGGCGGCGGCGCTGGATTGGTTGATTACCGATGCGCGACAGAGTTTACCGACGCAGCCTTCTGTAGAACGGCAGGCGATCGCAGAACTTCTAGGGTCTGGTTCCTAAGCTCTCAAGGCTAGGAGGGTCCACGCTAGGATCTAGAAACCCAGCTTCCCCGGGGAGCTGGGTTTCTCCTCTGAAGGCTGATTGGCATGGCGTTTGCAATTTCCGATGCTCAGATTCAACAGGCCGCCCAAAGGCTGCAAGGCATTGCGCATCGAACTCCCGTTCTCTCCTCGCGAACGGTCAACGCACTGACCCAAGCCGAAGTCTTCTTTAAGGCGGAGAATTTTCAGCGCACGGGGTCGTTTAAGTTTCGTGGGGCTTACAATGCGCTGGCGAATTTGACTGCGGCCGATCGCCAAAAAGGCGTCCTGGCTTTCTCTTCTGGTAACCACGCCCAGGGGATTGCGTTGGCGGGACAATTGCTGGGCATTGAAACGGCAATTGTGATGCCCAAGGATGCGCCGGAAGCCAAGTTGGCGGCGACGCGGGGGTATGGGGCAGAGGTGCTGCTGTACGATCGCTCGGAGTTCCAGAGGCTGGATATTCAGCGGGCGATCGCCGCTGAACGGGGCAACATCATCATCCCGCCCTTCGACCACCCGGATATCATTGCGGGACAAGGGACAATAGCCCAAGAATTGTTTGACGATGTTCCCAGCCTCGATCTACTGCTGGTCTGCTGTGGCGGCGGTGGAATGCTTTCGGGTTGTGCGATCGCAGCCCAAGCGCTGGCCCCGGCATGCAAGGTCATTGGTGTTGAACCTGCGACGGCGGATGATGCGACACGCTCGTTTCAAACCCAAACGCTACAAACCAATGAAACCGTCCCCAACACCATTTGTGACGGGGCACGCACCCCTCGGCTCGGACAACTCACGTTCCCGATCGTGCTCAACCGGGTCCACGCCATGGTGACCGTGAGTGATCGGGAGATTCTGGCGACGCTGCGACTTTTGTACGAGCGGATGAAAATTGTAGTGGAGCCAACGGGAGCATTGGCCGCCGCTGCGGTGTTGCGAGGCAAGGTGGATGTGAAAGGAAAGCGCGTTGGCGTGATTATTAGCGGCGGCAATGTCGATTTGGTGCAGCTAGGGCAATGGTTGCAGCAGGAGACAGCAGGGCCCTAGCTGCAGCTCATGGTTCAGTTGTTGGTTGTGTTCTGTTCACCCAGCGGCAACGACGATAGCTGATAAACCTGTTTCCAAGCTTGAACCGTCTTTTCCCCAATGGCATGGGTTGAGGCGGCACCACTGCCCGCTAGGTTGACACGAATCATGGCTTGGCCAGCGGGAGCATTGGCCAGTGCCGTAGCCAGCTCATCGAGCCAGGAGAAGCCAGGGGAGACGCACTGAGTTCAGCCTTTGCCCTATGTACCCTCGTTGTTCGCGTTAGTTTTCATCCCAGTAAAAGCGATAGAACAGCTCACTATCTTCAAAACCGTGGTCATCCGTTACATGGTGAATGACTTTTTCCTCCACCAAACGTCGGCCCAACTGCACAGCCTCTTCGTGATTGAGTTCGAAGGTTGTCCGAAACCAAGCTGCAGCCTCCTGGCCGACAAAACAGCGTGGATAGCTCTTAAGACCGTAACGCCGATCCTTAATGGCAACACCACCGATATTGCGCATTTGTCCCACCAGCTTTTCCAAATCGAGGGTTTGAATGAAGGCCGCTTTACCGGTTTTAGCCGCTCCAGAGCGCTCCAGCGTTGTATCTTCTCCCCAAACACTCACCGCCGATTCTTCTTGCACCACCAGCACCAAGAATTTTCCATGGGTATCCAAATAATGCTGGCGAGCCGTTCGAATGGCGTCTTCACGCCCCTGGGACGGAAATTGCTTGAGGCGACGAAAGAGCTTGTTCTGAAACGCTGCTCCCGGAAAGGCTTGGACACCATTTTCCTGACGTTTAATCACGCGACAGGGATCAATCTGGTGCTCTTCAAGAATCAACATTGCATTTACCCTATGCTGGCTAAGTTTGCGATCGCCTCCCCAGCGATGGGCCCCCAGCGATGAGCTAGGGATATTGGCTAGGGGGATGGTGCGATCGCACAAATTTCTAGATCTCAATTTCTGGGGTAGATGCAGGTTGTTATTCTGACTCTCTTCAGTTCTAGGTTTCCCGAGACAGGCCCCGGCCAACACGATGGACCGTGAATTTGGCCTGATAATTTATTCAATTCTCAGCTTTTTATCAGTTTTTGAGGGACTCCGCATTCCCACCTAACCGCCATCGTTTGAGAAAATAAAGCCTACGTAAATTGCGCAAATCCCCTGCGAAACGACAGTGGGATCGTCGCCAAACCTGGTACATTTACCGGATATTGGCTTAACCAAACATCACGCGGAACAGATGAGAGTCTTAGTAATTGGCGGCGACGGATATTGTGGGTGGGCAACTGCCCTGCATCTTTCAAATCAGGGGCACGAAGTTGCAATTCTAGATAGCTTGGTGCGTCGGCACTGGGACGCGGAGCTGTGCTCGGATACGCTGACTCCCATCGCACCGATCCAAACTCGCCTGCAGCGATGGAAGGATCTAACCGGTAAGGAGATTGATCTTTTTATTGGCGATATTAATAACTACGCCTTTTTGGTTAAGGCTCTGACCGACTTTAAGCCAGACTCTGTCGTCCACTTCGGTGAACAACGTTCTGCACCGTTCTCCATGATCGATCGTGAGCACGCAGTTCTCACCCAAACCAATAACGTCATGGGCAACCTGAACTTGCTCTATGCGATCCATGAGCACATGCCGGATTGCCACCTGGTCAAGCTCGGCACCATGGGGGAGTACGGCACGCCCAACATCGACATCGAAGAAGGCTACATCACGATCGAGCACAACGGTCGTAAGGACACCCTTCCCTACCCGAAGCAGCCCGGTTCTTTCTACCACCTGAGTAAGGTCCACGACTCCCACAACATTCACTTTGCCTGCAAGATCTGGGGCCTGCGTGCCACGGACCTCAACCAGGGCATTGTGTATGGTGTCCTGACCGAAGAGACCGGCATGGATGAGCTGCTGATCAACCGCCTCGACTATGACGGCGTGTTCGGCACCGCTCTGAACCGCTTCTGCATCCAGGCTGCCGTGGGTCATCCCCTGACGGTTTATGGCTCTGGTAAGCAGACCCGTGCGATGCTCGATATCCGCGACACTGTTCGTTGTGTTGAGATTGCCATCCGCAACCCGGCAGACAAGGGCGAGTTCCGTGTCTTCAACCAGTTCACGGAGATGTTCAGCATCAATGACATCGCCATGCAGATTAAGAAGGCGGGTAACTCCATGGGGCTGAACGTCGAGGTTAACAACCTGGACAACCCCCGTGTTGAGGCGGAGGAGCACTACTTCAATGCTAAGAACACGAACCTCTTGGAGCTGGGCCTGAACCCCCACTTCCTCTCAGATTCCTTGCTCGACTCACTGCTCAACTTTGCCGTGAAGTACAAGAATCGCGTGGACGAGAAGCAGATTATGCCCAAGGTCAACTGGCGCGCCTAGGGTCATTGCTCCAACCCTCGTAGGGACAAACCGCTGTTCGTCTGGTCTGCCGCCTTAGCAGTTGTATAAACCCGATGGGCAGGGTTCGTTCCTACAGATGTGTTGGATGTCGTTGGAAAAATACTGAGGGTTTGGTCAAGCCAAACCCTTTGTTGTGTCTATCTTTAGATAGATTTTTAACGACGTCTTAAAGATCGGAGATCCGAAGTCTGATTGAATATTCCTGGCATTGCGATCCTTCGGAGCTTGGCGCAGCCAATCGTGAGTCTTCCATCATTTTCCCATTCCCATTTCTTCCCACCCATGAGAATCGCCCTTTTCACCGAAACTTTCCTGCCCAAGATCGACGGCATTGTCACCCGCCTCAAGTACACCGTCGATCATCTCCAGCGTCAGGGTAATCAGGTGATGGTGTTCTGCCCAGATGGCGGGGTGAGAGAGCATTGTGGCGCTCAGGTTTACGGCGTTAAAGGGTCGCCCCTGCCGTGGTATCCCGAATTGAAGATGGCGTTTCCTCGGCCGTCGGTGGGTAAGGCGCTGGAACTGTTTAAACCTGACTTGATCCATGTGGTCAACCCCGCGATTCTTGGGCTCGGTGGAATCTATTACGCTAAGAAGCTGGAGATTCCCCTGGTGGCGTCTTACCACACCCACTTGCCGAAGTACCTAGAGCACTACGGTCTGGGTGTGTTGGAGCCGGTGCTATGGGAATTGCTCAAGGCGGCCCACAACAATGCCCTCCTCAATCTCTGTACCTCCACAGCGATGGTGAGTGAGCTGGATGCCCACGGCATTGAGCGCACGGACCTATGGCAGCGGGGGGTGGACACGGAGCTGTTCCGGCCTCAGTTGGCTAACCAGGGGATGCGCGATCGCCTCTCGGAAGGCAACCCCGATGCTCCCCTTCTGCTCTACATTGGCCGCCTCTCCGCTGAGAAAGAAATCGATCGCATCAAACCGGTCCTCGAATCCATCCCCAATGCTCGCCTAGCCCTGGTCGGTAATGGTCCCTACCGTGAGGAGCTAGAGGAGCATTTTGCAGGCACCAATACCAACTTCGTCGGCTACCTAGAGGGCGAGGAATTGGCATCGGCCTACGCCTCTGCTGATGCGTTCATCTTCCCGTCTAGAACCGAGACGCTGGGCCTCGTCTTGCTAGAGGCTATGGCGGCGGGCTGTCCCGTAATTGCGGCCAATGCAGGTGGCATTCCCGATATCGTCACCGATGGCGAAAATGGCTTTCTGTTTAGCCCTGCGGAAGACGATGCCATGATTGAGGCGACCCAACGGCTCTTGGCGAATCAAATTCAGCGGGAGTCGCTGCGCAAAGCCGCTCGGGCGGAGGCGGAGCGCTGGAGCTGGGCTTCGGCGACGCAGCAGCTTCAGGCCTATTACGAGCAGGTGCTAACCATGGATGAATTGCCCAAGGCAGCCTAAGCGACCTAAGTCATAATGGAATCGATAGCGTTCGAATGGGACGAAGCGAAGAATCAGAGCAATATTCGTAAACATCGCATTGACTTCGCTGATGTTCCCTCCATGTTTGAAGAGCCAATGCTCACTCAGCTTGATCGCCGTGATGATTATGGTGAGGACCGCTGGTTAGGGATTGGCTTTCTGGGGAATGGTGTTGCCGTTGTTGTCTGGACGGAACGACACGAAAACACGCTCCGAATCATCTCCGCACGAAGGGCTAACCGTTATGAGCGACAAAAACTTGAAGCGTACCTCCGGCACTGATTGGGAAGCCTTGGAGGCTCAGAATGATGATGATCTCGATTACTCTGACATTCCACCTCTAGAAGAATCATTCTTCAGCAGTGCAACCCTAAGGATTCCTATTCAAGAAGCAAAAAATTTTGTTCGCCTAGACAGTGATGTCGTCAACTGGCTAGAGCATCAGAGTAACGATTACACGGTTTTGATCAACCAGATTCTGCGCCAGCATATTCAAGGCCTTGCAAAGTCTTGCGAACAGGCAACTCAATAAATGGCTAGATTATGAACAGATCAGCCTGCACCTTGTTGAATATCAAGCAGCTCCCAAGCAGCCTCTTAACTCGGTCAATTTCACGGATTCACGGGAAAGTTTCAGGCATTTAGAGTCAAAAAACGAAGAGAACGCTACTCCAGATAGTTTCTCTTCAAGCGAGGATTTCTTCATAGAGCTGGAGAACATAGCACAAGCGCTCAAGCAGTAGCTCCATGTCGCCTGTGGAATAGAGTTTGCTCTCGTAGACTTCTCCAGCGGGGGGGAGTCTGTAGAATTTCCGGCCTTGAGCGCTGGTAATGCTGCCAAAGATATCAATAGCTGGGCTGCAATCGTGAAGCCAAACCAACCTCCCAGGCATGCAACGCTAACCGAGAAAGTTCAGTGGTATCTGGATAAAGCCACTGCAAAAACCAAACCTGGCCAACGTCCCTATGCTTTATCTCTGATTGCAGAAGCCCGAGCCCTCGCAGATTGGGTTTTGAAGAAAAGGGATTCTTGCTTCTCAAACGAGCCTTAGGAATGGCATTGGAGCAGAGGAATAAACAGATCAATAGTTATCCCAGTTTGGGTCAGTTCGCTTATACCGACGCTTTATTAGGAGAGATTGATAGGGCGATCGCCATCGCGAGCCATTTGACTGTGCGTGAGGCTGTTCTCGACGTTTTCTCTGAACTCAGTCTGTTGTACCTGAGCGAAGGTAAGCATCACGACTTGATCAAGATGCTAACAACTTCTGCTTGGACTGGATGGCAAATCTGGGTCGCTAGAGAGATTATCGATAGCTGTTTCGATGAGGTCTTTATGAACCAATATACGACGCTTGCCAATCCAACCTATCCCCTGCGACTTCTCCAAGATTCAGAGGACCTAGAAAACCCAATTAGCCTCCTCATTGCGCTGGGCCGAGAATATTTTGGATGGGAGCAAGATGACCTGGCATTGCATTACCTTGAGCAAGCAGATGAGAAAATCGGGGCCATTACCGATCCATATCAACGCCAACGACTGCGAGGCTGGGCTGATTTTTTCCTAACTAAAGAACCCGACTGCTAAAGCCCAATTGGCCCAATTGGTTAGGACAATCTAGAGCAATGCAAATTAATGAAAGAATTCAGTTTTGTCTCGCCAAAGCAGCCAGCAAAACCCGCCCCAATCAAATTCCTAATGCCTTGCTGCTGGTGGCTGAAGCGAGAGCACTGGTTGCAGAGCTGAGTGGCGATCGCACCCACCGTCTTCTCGACATTGCCAAGACCTATCAAATCCTGGTTCAACAAGACCTCAGCCTCGCCTTGCTCGACGATGCTCTAGCCGAAATGAAGCGCGTCGAAAGCGCATTGCAAGACGACCGATTCGGAACCGTTGAAAACCAGATAGCGGAGAGTCGTGCAGAGGTTTTCTGCGAAGCTGGGGCGCTGGGCCTGAAGCTAGGCCAGACAGAGCGGGGCTGGGGCTTACTTGAGGCATCTCTCGCCCATGCGCTCCAAGCAGATGCTGATTTGGATGCTCAATACACGCAGCTTTGCGAAATTGCTTACACCTATGCAGAAGCTGGGCGTCAGGATGAGGCGATCGCCATCGCCCAAAAAACAGATGCCTACCATGCTGCCAGCAGTTTCTTTATCCAGGTTGGCTGGCACGACTTGCGCACAGGTAACCACACAGAGCTTCTCAACATCATCACCGCTTCAGCCTGGACAGGTTTCCAAATCTGGGTTGCCCAAAGCATTGTCGAATGCTGCTTTGATGACTCCTTTGTACGGGACTATCCGGCGATCGCCAGCCCGAACTATCCTCTCCAAGTGCTTGAGGATTTGGAGGACCTCGAAACCCAA
This sequence comes from uncultured Pseudanabaenaceae cyanobacterium, assembly GCA_938017515.1. GTDB lineage: Bacteria > Cyanobacteriota > Cyanobacteriia > PCC-9006 > JAAUQQ01 > JAAUOP01. The sequence goes on along the minus strand of CALIJJ010000043.1, from coordinate 25,430 downwards.
ATCAGTCTGCTCATCGCTCTAGGCCGTGAGTATTTCAGAATGGGACAGGATGAAGAGGCGTTGCAGTCTCTAGAGAAAGCCGATGAGAAAATTGAAGCGATCGCCAGTGCTCAGAAACGTTCAGCCTTGAGGCATTGCGTAGATGATGCCATTGCCATGGCCCAAATCTAACAGCCTGCATGGCTTAAGAAAATGAAATGTAAGCCACCATGATGTTCTCTCCCTCGGGCACCTTGCCCTCACCGTCTATGACATCAACGCCACAATCATCCGCCGGAGCCATCGGCCCAATCCCATGCGGTCCATATCCAAAATCCTGACGGTCACCTGCTCGAGATAGCCACACCACCCAACTAGATATGGGTTAACAATGAGTTGACATTGCCAGAGACAAACGCTTAACTCGTGCCTGAGCCATAAATATTGCAGAAAACGTTTGCACAGGAGCCATTGCGCCCTAAGATTCCCCTAACCTACGGTGCTGGTAAGCCACTATGACCTCATCCGCCGTCATCCGACTGGCCCAAGAAGGAGATGCCCAAGCAATCACCATGCTGATCAATCAGCAGTTGAGCCCCCGTGGCATCACCGCCCATAGTGCGGTCCAGGGAGATTGCCTACATGTCCTGCTGGAAGGCCCCAAAACGCCCCCGCAGGAAATCCTGGTGCAATATTTGAAAGAAGCACTCATGCGGCTTTCGGCGGATTCCATCCAATCGGCCCACATCTACGGACGCCCCACCGGTGAAGAAACCCCGGTCTGGGCTGAGGAAGTCAGCCTCGTTCCCCAACCGGCCACTGTGTTGCCTGAAGAGGATGAGGACGAAGAAGAAATACCGCTGCCCGCCCGACAACGTCGCCCGAGTATTTTTGGCCGCTGCCTACGGCTATGGTCCTACTGGCAATTTGCGAGTCTTGGCGTCAGTTTTGTGCTGATGTTTCTGCTGGCCGTCCAATCCCTTGTCTTTGCCGCCTTGGCCCCGAAGACATTTTTTGAAAGTGTTCCAGATCTGTCCTGGAAATCGTTGGCCCTGGGGGAAAACCTACCGCAGTTTGGCCGTGAGCTGGGTTTGGTTCTGTTGGTGAGCTGCTTCTTCTTGGGGCTGATTCTGGGCGATGCTCAAACGGAAGTCCTGCAACAGCGATTGCGTCGGGTTGGCCTGTGGAAATGGGCGACGGCCCTGGGGGTACCGGTGGGCTTGATTGCTGCGATCGCCATGCGCTTCTACGGCTACCCCAGCGTGGTCAAAGTGGTGGGTTTGCTTCCCTTTTCTATCGATGCCAGCATCTTTTTTGGTTTGATCATGCCTGCGATCGCCGCAGCGACAGGCTATTTCATCCTGGGTATGCTGCAGTGGCTCTCCCTCGTTCGCCGAGTCCCGCGCTCCTATCGATGGCCCATCACCACGCTCATTAGTGGTGCCTTCTGCGGCATGATTGGGGCCGTTGCCAGCAATGTCTTTACCGAGTTGTTCTTGAAAGAAGCAGCCCTCACGGACTTCCCCAATATAGAAGTTGCTATCTCCACGATTTTGGCCAGCTTTATTGCTTGGATCAGTTTCCATGCTGTCACTGGCGTCACCATGGCCCGCATGCTCCATAGGACCCCGAAAGTGAAGATGCGTCTTTCTAAGTCCCAGCGCCTTAAGGTAGCGACTCAAAATCAGGACAGTTCCACCCCCGAAATTGCCTAGGGAATGGATGGCCAGAGACAAAATCGGTCAAAAAATTAGGTCACAAGGGAATAGGTCACTAGGGATAAATGGAGGTCAGGGCCAGCATCAGGTAGCGATCGCCCTTATCTTCTGAAGCCTCTGCCTGGTAGCATCCTGTGGCCTGCAAACACTGGCAGGCCATCGCCGTCATTTCCAAGACCAAATCTTCATCGGTCTCAAAGCTATCGGCCTGAAATAGATTGAGCCCCGTGCGTTCCGTGAGCATCTTCAGCGGTGCAGCACGTTCTTGCAGAGTGAGCGGCAGATCGGGCATGGCCCAGGCCCAGCGCCATTCACGACTCGTGCGGGAGTAAAACCCAATCGGGGTCACCTCCGCTCTGAAATAGATGCCGATGTCATCATGTCCGGTTAGCAAGCCATCGAGAAGATTGAGATCAAATCGGCTGCATTGACCAATGCCGAACTCTTGAACCAAATAGGTTTGCCGTTGTTCAAGCTGCTGACAGCACTGGGCTAAAAACCCGTCTAATTCTTGATCCGTCATGGATACCATGGGAACACTCACCGTAGAATCACGCAATGACCGATTCCATCGTAAGGGCAGAGAAAATTCCTTGGACAAGTGGATTTTCCATTTTCAATGTCTTTAATGAGCCCCTTACATTCCTGAGTTTTACATCCCGGAAAGGCAAGATTATCGATGGTTGTACGGGGTGTGATTGAGCGATCGCGCCATATTTTGGCGGGCATCCATCACCTGGGCAATGGCCGATAGGAGCTGCTGGTTTCGCTCAAGCACCAGCTGGAAAGGGGCTGTCTCCAGGACCAAAACTTCGACATCTTCCTTGGCCATAATTCTGGCGTTACTCGACTGTCGAGGGGTTAGGGCTGATTCTCCAAAGAAATTCCCTTCCAAGATTTCAGCGATAGGTTTAAATATTCCGTCGGGCATGGGAGCCAATACCTCAACACTTCCACGGAGTAAGAGATGAAATTGAACTTGCTCTAGACCCGAGCGCAAAATGGGCTCACCCACACCAAAGGTGCGTAGCTCCGCATGGCGGGCCAGGGTTTCTAAGTCGTCCGTACTTAGGGACAGGAACATGGGGACAGCCCGCAGTTTGCGCACCCGTTCTGCGATCAGATCATCGAGCGTCGGCAACCGCATGGGTTGGTGATGCAACGTTCGAATCGGGAACGGAATGTTAAGACTATTCCGCTTAGCCGCATACCAAACCCTTGAATTAAAGGCATCCCGTACCTTGGGGACTTGCTCATAGTCCGCCAGATAGAGGCGCACACGATAGCCGATGGACGAATCATCGTAGGAAATGGTTTGAATCACAGGCTCAGGCTCCTGCAAGACCCCCGGCGTTCCGAGGGCTGTTTCCTTCAGAATCTGTTTGACAAAGTTTGGTGGATCGTCGTAAGAAAAGCCTAAATCGATGGGTTCTACATGCAACTGTGTCGGACGACGGTAGTTGCGAACCATTTCATTGGAGAGAACGGAGTTGGGGACGATAATCAGCTCCTGTTCCCGGGTGACCATATGAACGGCCCGCCAGTTAATTTCAACAATTTTTCCCATGGCCCCTTCCGCTGCAATCCAATCTCCGACTGCAAAGGGTTTTTCAATCAGAATGGCAAGGCCGGAAAACAGATTGCCCAGGGCATCTTGCAGGGCCAGACCCACCACCAACGAGCTCACGCCCAAAGCCGCAGCCAAACCTCCCAAATCTGCTCCCCACACCGTTGAGAGTACTAGGGCAGCCCCGACCAACACCAAGAAGAACCGCACGAGATCGCGCAGGAGTTTTGGCACCTGGGTTTGAGCAGCCCGAGCCCGAGCACCGGAAAACAGCAGGGCATTGAGGAACAACAGCGCCACATGGATCAAACCAATCCACAGGAGGGTTTGCACCACCCGCACTGCAAATTGTGCTTCGCCCAGTTCCAGGACATAGGCCAGCAAAATAAAGACTGCGAGAGCCGGAAGGACCAGATTGCGCACGGCCCGCAGTGTCTGGCTCAGAAGCGGGCGCGATCGCTTCAGGCGCAAAATCACTTCGCTCAACGCCAGCATGGCAATGGGATAGCCCACAATCAAGACGACGCTCCAAAAAAATGCGCCCTGCCGCAACAAATCCGAGTGAGTACTCAGCATCTGAATATCAAACATCGTCTATTCCCCCAATGACAGTGACCACAGCGGTATTTTTTGACTCTGGCTTTCCAGCGGTTCGATGGGGTAGAAATCGTAGATGTTGGCTAAGCGCTCATAGGCAACCTGGGTCATGCGAATTTGGTTCGGCTCCCCCCTGAGATGAATCTGGAATGCGACGCTGACACAGTCTCCCCAAATGTCGTAGACAAAACGACTGCGGCCCACGATACCGGCCACCACCTCGCCTGTATTGATGCCAGCATTGAGCTTAAGGTCCGTGCCATGCTCCCGGTTAAACGCACGCACCCGCCGCTGAATGGCAATGGCAAAATCCACCATGCGCTTGGTGTGGTCAAGGCGAGGGACCGATAAACCGCACACGGCCATGTAACCGCTGCCCATGGTCTTAATTTTTTCAATGCCATACTGCTCCGCCGCTTCATCAAAGGCACCGAAGATTTCGTTGAGCATGGCCAGCGCCTGCTGTGGCTCTAGATCTCGGGTCAGGGCTGTAAATCCTTTGATGTTGGCCACCAACACTGTGACGTTAGAGCAGGTGTCCGCAATATTTTCCTCGTTGTCCTTAATGCGTTGGGCGATCGACTGCGGCAAAATGCGGTGAAGGAGTGCCTCGTTGTCGTGGTGTTGTTGCTGAATTAACGTCTCTTGATGTTGCAACTGATCTACAGTTTGATTAAACGCTTGGGTCAGTTGTCCAAACTCATCCTTGGACTGCAGCGAAAGCTTCAAATCCTTTGAAACGCCTTTTTGGCCCAATGCTTCAAAGGCTTCACTCAAGCGGTTAATCGGTGAGACAAATCTGCGGGAGACGAATAGCGAGGCGAGGGTCACAAACAACATGATCGCTGAGGTTGAAACTAAAACCTGACGCTCAAACCGTAGGATCGGCTTGAAGGCCTCTGCTTCATCGATATCCGCCACAATGAACCATTTGACGCCGTTGATTTGTAACGGAGCAAAGGAGGTCAGTACCCTGACGTTGCGATAGTCACGGCTCATTTTTGTGCCGTTCTCGCCTTTTCGGGCTTCCTGCACTGCTTCGGTATCAATTTCTTGGGTCAGAATTGAAGTATTGAGCGCCTTGATTTGGTTGACCTGCTCCTCAGCGATACTGCCGCTGGCAGACAATTCTGCGAAGTAGCCCTCGGGATCTTCTTCCAAAAACCGGGACGTCGATCGCATCAGCGAATCTTCTCCCACCAAATAGGTTTCACCAGTTTTTCCCAAACCATCCCGCTCCCAGTCTTTGTTACTGGTCATCAGGCGGTTAATCTGGTCGATGGGAAGCTGAATTGCAATGACGCCACTCAATTCCGCGCCATCATAAATGGGGCTCGCCATAAAGGCCGCAGGGGCACCATAGGAGGCTCGATAGGACTCAAAGTCTACCAGGATGACTGAGCCACGCTCACTCTTAATTGCCAGTTCAACGGCCTTGGCCAGATTGCTTTCAGAATAGGGACCTTCGTCGAGGCTGGTGGCAAAATCGGTTTCTTTGTGGACCGAATAGACAATATTGTTCTTGTCCGCATCAATGAGAAACAGATCGTAAAAGCCAAACTGTTTAACGAGGTTACGGAAGACCGGGTGATATTGCTGGTGAATCTTGCTGTAGTCACTCCCATCCTTTGCATTCCTCAGCTCTTGCTTAGCTCCGACAGGTCGAGGGTTTGCCGCAATGTACTGATACTGAAGATAGCGAGTGGCCTTGCGAAAGGGACGATAGCCATCGAGCTTGGGCGTTCCTTCTACGCTCTCATCCAGGCGAGGCAGAAAAGAACTTCGGTAATATTCGTCTGTTGCGAGGTCCCATGCTTTGGGAATCTCTTTCTCCCCCAGCTGATTAAACGCCCCAGTTAAATCCTCCATGGCATCGATCACCATCAGGTTTTCACTGAGGGTTTCCATTTGGGCACGATTTAATTCGATATAAGATTCAATTTGTCGCGCTCGAATCGCTCGTAAACTGGTGAGCTGTTGAAAAATACTTTGCCTCAGGGCTGTTTTGCCACTGCGATAACCCTGGAAGGCAATGACAGAGATGGAGCCGATGCTGACCAGCAGCAGCATCAACATCAATTTCGATTGGATGCTGAGACGTTTTAAGAGCAAGGAAGTCACTGGGTAGAAAAGCGTAGCCTGAACTGCTTTCCCTAATTACGCTTCACCCAAGTGAAAAACAGGATAATAGTCGAACCGTTTCGAATGACCCTCGCACTCAACTCTCGGCTCTTCCAGTGCAAGGATTGCCAGCACAAGGATTGTAGGAGGTCTGGCCCGCTAGTAGCGACGATCGCGCTCCAGATCAAACAATGCCTTATCTGCACACCATTCCCGCGATCGCTCGGGGTGTTTGAGACTCAGCTGATCGATCAATCGATCTGAGGCCGCTCGACCCAGCCGCTTGACTAACTGCCGCTCACTGCGAGCACCACCGCCATAGCCCGCACGAGTTCCCCGTCGCGATCGCCGCTGGAACCAATTCCATAGCAAGGCCACAGCGGCAATGAGCAAAAGAATTTCAAATCCTGACATCGCTGCTCTCCCCCATCACGGCTCTTCTTGTCATGGCTCTGCGTCATGTCTTTGCTGGAGACTGACCTTGAAAATCAACTCCAGATGCTACAGCTCTCATTCTAAAGTTTCCATTTTCTTTTATGGCGATGGCTGAAGTCGGGAATCCCCACTGCAACACAGCATCCATGCCGAGGGGTCAACCGCCATCTAAAGAGATGTTTCAGGCTCCCTGCCGATCGCAAATCGCCATTGTTATCGTGGTCCCAAAGCCCATTCCTTGGCCCCATTCCTTGGCCCCATTCCCCCACTCCCTCACCCCCTGCACCTGCGATGCGCAACAGCAAAAAAATTTCCCCCGCCTTTGATCCCTTCCTCAGTCACCGAGACAACAATGCTCGTCGTGATGCAATTGTTGTATACAGAACACCAGACCTAGAGGGTCCTGATTCAGGGGGCCGGCGTCGCAATCGCACCGAGCGTGTCCAAGGACGTCGCGATCTGATCCAGCGCCAGGTCAGCGTACAGACAGCGGTGGAACAACGAATTTTTGGCGGCTACCAAAATCGCAGTCGTCGCCTGATCAGTGGTGCTCCCCTGGCAACCCGCAGTATCGGCATTGGTACCCTGCCCGTGGCCAGCGTGGAAGTGACTCGCCGCACCCTTGCGGCCCTCGCCGATGAGCCGGAAGTCGTTGCTGTTTTGCCGAATCAGGCCGTTCACCTGATCCAGCCCCAAGCCGTTGATTACATGGACCTACTGCTCCAGGAAGCTCAGGATGGCTACACCTGGGGATTGAAACAGCTCCAGATTCCGACGGCCTGGGAAACGACCAAAGGCGCAGGCGTGACGGTGGCCGTTCTCGATAGCGGGGTTTATGGCGATCACCCGGCCCTCAAAGACCGCGTCAAAAAATTTGTGGTGGTTGATCCGTTGGGCCGTCGCATTGAAACCCAGCCCAGTTTTGATGCCGGTCAGCATGGCACCCATGTGAGTGGCACCATTGCCGGGGGCCGCACAGAAGACGGCGTTGCGATCGGTGTTGCCCCCGAGGCTGATCTCCTCGTCGCAGGGGTTTTGGTTGGTAACGCAACCATGGTGACTTTGATCGAAGGTATGGCCTGGGCGATCGAAAACGGTGCAGACATTATCAATATGTCCCTCGGGTTGGAATATTACGAGCCTCTGTTTGGCCGAATTTTTGACTTATTGATTTCCCAGTACAACGTTCTGCCGATCGTCGCCATCGGCAACTCTAACCACGGCAACACTAGCTCCCCCGGCAATAGCTACAACGCCTTTTCCGTCGGTGCCTTGGAACAGCTGTCCCCGCCCCAGCCTCCCAACAGTGAAGCATCGGATGAGACGGCAGAGGCAGATGCTTGCCACCCAGATGCCGGTGAATCAGAGTCTAGTAAGCCAGAGTCTGGTGAACCCAACCAGGGCAAACCAGAAGCAGGCGAGGGAAGTCAAGCTGCAAATGGGACAGAACCAGACGCCGTGATCGCTGAGCCTTTGCCCGACCCTGTACCTGAAGTTGGCGAAGATGAAGCACAAGATGACGAACCCGAAGAGACTCAAAATGCAGCAACGGCTAATTTAGCCGTCACGTTCTTCAGTAGTGGTGCCAGCCTGGTTTTTCCGGGGATGGAACCTGAGGCCTTGGTGAATAAGCCAGATGTCGTGGCTCCCGGTGCCCAGGTCTACTCATGCATTCCGCCGGAACAGCGCCCGGATGGAACCTTCGGCTATACCTATATGGATGGCACCTCCATGGCCTGCCCCCATGTCGCAGGGGTCGCGGCGTTGCTCATGTCTGCGAACCCCGATGCATCCGCAACGGATGTCCTCAAGGCCCTGAAAGAGACTGCGCTTCACCCCCAGGGCGATGAGCAGCGACCCGATAACCGTTGGGGCTACGGCATTGTGCAGCCCTTAGCGGCACTGGAGCTGATTAAATTGGCCTAGGCAAGCGGCAACCCTAGGCAAGGGGCAGGGAGAAGCGAAAAGTGCTGCCCTGCCCGAGCTGGCTCTCAACCTGAATTTCGCCGCCTTGGAGTTCAATGAGGCGGCGGGCGATCGCCAACCCAATCCCCGAACCGCTACCATCCCTTGTCCGCGCCTTATCGGAACGCCAGAAGCGCTCAAAAATCCTAGGCAAATCGGCTTCCGCAATGCCCTGACCGGTGTCGGTCACAGCAATCCACAGCATATCTGCATCCGCTTCTGCGGTGACCTGGATGGAGCCCTCGGTGGTATAGCGAACGGCGTTGCCGATGAGGTTGATGAGGATTTGTTCGAGGCGGGCGCGATCGCCCAACACCTTGGGGAAGGGGCTCGTCTTCCCGCCATTCACCTGCTCGTCCAGGGGAAATGAGAGCTTCGGTCCCTCTTCCACAATTTGATCGGCAAACCGAGCCACCATGCTACGCAGCAGCGGCACCACATCCAATGCCTCTGCCTGAATCGGTAAATAGCCTGCTTCTGCCTTTGACAGCGTCTGGAAATCATCCACCAAGCGCTGTAATCGCTTGGTCTCCTGGGTCAACCGCCCAAAAATCTCCGGCGAAGGGTCCAAGATGCCATCCTGCATCCCTTCCAAATAGCCATTCAGAACGGTCAGGGGGGTGCGCAATTCATGGGTGAGGTCACCAACCAGTTCTCGCCGCCGCAGCTCAACCCCCTGTAACCCCGTCGCCATTTGGTTAAAACTCTGGGCGAGTTGATTCAGCTCCTGAATTTCGCTACCGGGGAGCCGAGCCTCCAGTTCTCCCTCGGCAAATTTCTGCGTAATGCGCTGCATACGCCGCAGGGGACGCGTAATCCGCCCCGCAAGCCAATAGCTCAAGCCACCGGCTGCCGTCCCTCCAATCAACACCGACCACTGGGCGCCTCGATTCCAAGCCTGGGCAAAACTTTCTACTAGGGGCACGCGAAGTTGCGCCACCCGCACACCACGTCCTTCCATTTGTCGCAGCTGCAAGACAAACGAGCGTGGGGCCGACACCTTACCCACGCCGATCAAAACGGTCAGGCCGACCACCATCACCAAACCATGGGAAACCAGCAGACTGGTTTGTAAATCAGGCCGAAAACGCGCCATCGATTCCTTCGCTCACGTATACACGTTGATTAATTGGCCTGATGATTAATTGGCCTGATCTTCAAACTTGTACCCCGCACCAATCACCGTTTTAACAAATGTCGGCTTGCTGGGATCCGGTTCAATTTTTTTGCGCAGTCGCGCCACATGGGTATCCACTACCCGCTCATCGCCAAAGAAATCTCCATCCCAGAGCTTGTCAATCAGCTGACTGCGACTCCACACCCGACCGGGATAGCTGAGAAATGCGCTCAAAAGCTTGAATTCCAGCGTGGTTAAGTCCAGCTCCTCTGACTCGCCTTCCAGGTTACGAAAGGCTTTGTGCTGTTCCAAGTCCAGCTCAAAGTGGGAGGTGCTCTGGGTATGGCCCGGCGTCTCGATGTGGCGCAGTGATCGCCGCAACAAAGCCCGCACCCGTGCCACCAGCTCCTTCGGACTAAAGGGTTTCACCATATAGTCATCGGCTCCCGTCGAAAGGCCAATAATGCGATCGACCTCCTCCCCCTTCGCCGTCAACATCAAAATATAAGGATCCTTGGGTCCAGGCTGTTGCCGTACCCGTGCGCAAACCTCCAGACCGTCCAATCCTGGAATCATCAGATCCAAAATCATCAGGTCCGGGGGCTGGGCTTGCACCGCATCCAGAGCCGCGGGACCATCGCCGCAAATGCGGCAGGCAAACCCTTCCTTTTCGAGCAACAGCTTCAGTAGCTGAGCAATCTCCACGTCGTCTTCAATAATGAGAATGTCCATCAGAAAAATGTATTTATGTAAAGTTAAACTCTGTAATGTTTTGCCACAACCTTTCAGTAAGCGTCACCAATAGCTCTATGATCGGGGCTGAGTCTTCGTTTTTAAGATTTTTCGTTAGGTTAGGGAGACACTAACGTGGCCATTCCTTTATTAAATTACGCACCCAAAACACAAAATGCGCGGGTGGAAGGATATGAAATTCCGGGCGACGATCAGCCCAAAATCTATTCCGCTGAAAGCTTGCTCTCTACGAGCGAAACGCAGGCGTTGATCGAGGCGGGTTATCGCCAGATCTTCTTCCATGCGTTTAAGAGCGATCGCGAACCCTTCCTGGAGTCGCAGCTCCGCAACGGCCAGATTACCGTGCGTGATTTCGTGCGCGGCCTGCTGTTGTCCAACACCTACCGTCGTAGCTTCTACAACCTGAGCAGCAACTATCGTTTTGTTGCCCAAACCGTAGAGCGCGTCCTCGGTCGCAAATCCCATGGACAAAAGGAAGAAATTGCCTGGTCCATTGTAATTGCGTCTAAGGGCCTTGAGGGCTTTGTCGATGCATTGCTGGAGAGCGAGGAGTACCTCGAGAACTTCGGCTATGACATTCTGCCTTACCAGCGCCGCCGGATTCTGCCCGGTCGCGACAAGGGTGAGCAGCCGACCAACATTGAGCTGCCTCGCTACGATGCCTACCACCGCAACATCTTGGGCTTCCCCAAGATGGTGTGGAATGGTTCCATCAAGACGGTGCCCAAGCGTCGTCCCGTTGCACCTGGCAATCCCAGCGATTACCTGGACTTGGCTCGTTCCGTCACGGTTGGTCCTCGTCCCGGTGGCTCCGTTGCCCTGGAAAGCATGGACTACCTCAGCAAGGTGCCCTATCGCCGTCTCGCTAGCTAGCTAGCAATCTGGCATAGGCTACAACGAGATAAGGCGGGTCCTCCACCAAGGAGGGCCCGTTTTTTATTGCCCTACCCGTCTCCTTTACTTTCCCGTGGAAGATTAGTAGGGCACAGCAACGACCACCTGGGTCATCACAGGTAATGAATAGAACGACAAGCCAGATCTAAACAAGACGTGAAGGATACAGAAACTTTTCCTGTATTCAGTAATTTTACTTGTATGGTGTTGTGCTACTGTCGCGCACTTCCTTGTTATTGCGGTGGGCGCTGATGCTCCGCTGGCGCTCACTCGTTCAGTATCTACTCGTTTAATGCCTACTCACTCAGATTCTTCGTGAATCCGAGTTCTCTCTCCTGACCAAGTGATTAAAATGCATGACCGCATTCCTCAATCCACCCCCGAGGCTTGGTATATCGTTGCCGATGCCGATGGACAATGCCATGTCTCTAGCCGCGATCCGCGACAAACCTCGCCGCAGCAACCCTCAAGCTCACCCCCCAAAACGCCAGAAACTCGCCCCTTAGATTTCTGGGGGCCCTTTCCGAGCCAGGGAGATGCTATCGCCAAACGCATCGGTCTTATCCGCTCAGGTAAATGTAAAGCAAGGTAAAGTTGTTTCACGGAATTCTTCAGATTTAACGAAGAAATGGGGGTTTACATCTTTGGGGTGGCATCATAAACTGAGAATCAGTTAACAAAACTAAACAAAAGCCCATTTTTGCGGAGAATATCCTGGGGCTTCTGGATCTCTTTCTGTTACCTAGGATGCATCGCTCCCCAGAAATCCGTGGCTAACTTGACTTAATTGAACGGCATATCACACGAGTTCAGTCACCCACACATTCATAATGGCAACGCACGCTTCTTCTGATTTAGTCCGCACTTACCTACGCGAAATTGGCCGAGTGCCGCTGCTGACCCACGAGCAGGAGATTGTTTACGGCAAGCGTGTCCAGAAACTCACCGCGTTACTGGGCGATCGCCAGGGGCTTTCCGAGGAGTTAAACCGCGAGCCGACCCTCTCTGAATGGGCCGCTGTCACCCAACTCTCGGAGGAGCAACTCCAGAGCATTATCAATGCGGGCAAAGACGCCAAGCAGCGCATGATTGAGGCCAATCTGCGCCTGGTTGTCTCTGTCGCCAAAAAATACCTCAAGCGCAACTTGGATCTGCTCGATCTGATCCAAGAGGGCACGATTGGCATGCAGCGGGGGGTCGAAAAGTTTGACCCAACCAAGGGCTATCGCTTTTCTACCTATGCCTACTGGTGGATTCGTCAGGCGATTACTCGGGCGATCGCCGAGAAGAGCCGCACCATCCGCCTGCCCATCCACATCACTGAAAAGCTCAACAAGATCAAGAAGCAGCAGCGTGAGCTGTCCCAAAAGCTGGGTCGTGCCGCCACTGTTAATGAATTGTCAGAGGCTACGGGACTGACGATTAAGCAGGTTCGAGATTATTTGGAGCAGTCGCGCACGCCCCTGTCTCTGGATTTGCGCGTTGGCGACAACAGCGACACCGAACTGAGTGAGTTGCTAGAAGACGATGGCCAATCGCCAGAGGATTTCACAGCTCAGTATTCGCTGCGTCAGGATCTCGAAAAGTTGCTGTCCGAACTCAATCCTCAGCAGCAGTTGGTCCTCACCATGCGCTTTGGTCTAGATGATGGCCAGACCATGACCCTAGCCAAGATTGGAGACCACCTGGGCATTAGCCGTGAGCGTGTGCGTCAGATCGAGCGCGAGTCGCTGAATAAGCTACGTAAGCGCAAGGGTGACATGCATGCCTATCTGGTGAGCTAAAGCTGGTGAGAACGGCGATTTAAGGCATTCGGAATTGCTCTAAAGCCCGTGGAAACCTACCCTAAGCAAGTTCGGTTCCTCTCACTGTTTCCTCTGGGAGGAGCTGTTAACTTAGGGATGTGCTTAAACCGATTGGCCAAAACCATTACCCAGGCCATCGCTCAGCTCGAGGGTTCTCGGAACTGGTTTAGGTTCATCAAGTGTTTATCGAGGTAAGTGCTGTGAATGACGAACGTTCTATCAAGTCTGGCTTTTTCTCAGGTGACGCTAAGCAGCGTGACAACGACCTGATGAAGTATATCCAGACGCTCCATCCCGATTCCATCAGCAAGCTCTCGAAGCCGGATACGGACGATGCTTTGCAGGTGATGGAGCAGAATATTTCTGGTTTGCTCGGCCATATTCCGCCTGGGGCATTTAATGTTGAGATTACAACCGATCGCGAGAATCTGGGTCGGCTCCTTGCTTCTGCCATGATGGGGGGCTATTTCCTTCGCAACGCAGAGCAGCGCTTTGCCTTTGAGCAGTCTTTGGAGTCGTTGATGCCTAGCAGTGACGCTGATGGTGATGCTACAGAGTCCTAGTTAATTGAGTCCGAGCTAATTTACTCCTAGGTCATTTACTCCTAGTTCATTTAAGAGTCCTGGACAATTTAAGGGAAATCTAAAGGGTTGAATCATCTGTAGACTCCTACAGTGAAAGGGTTAACTCAGTCCCTTGAAACACTCCGATGCGTGCAACGGATTCGCCCATCGTTTTAGAAACGATTTTAGGAACAAAGGAAGCGATCGCCCTGAGGCGATCGCTTCTTGCTTGGTACAAAAAGTCGGGCCGCGATCTCCCCTGGCGATGCACCCGCGACCCCTATGCCATCTGGATCTCGGAGGTGATGCTCCAGCAGACCCAGGTGAAGACGGTGATTCCCTACTATGAGCGCTGGCTGGCGGCATTTCCAACGGTGGAAGCCTTGGCGGCGGCGAGTCAGACCCAGGTGCTGAAGTTGTGGGAGGGGTTGGGCTACTACAGTCGTGCACGCAACTTACACCGGGCGGCGCAGCAAGTCGTCACAGAATTTGGTGGGATTTTCCCAAAGACGCTGGAGGAAACGGTGAGTCTGCCGGGAATTGGCAGGACGACGGCGGGGGGCATTTTGAGTGCGGCGTTTAATGCCCCGACGGCGATCTTGGATGGCAATGTCAAGCGAGTGTTGGCGCGCTTGGTTGCGTTAGATCGACCTCCGGCGAGGGCGATGAAGCAGCTTTGGGCAATTTCGGAGGGGTTAATTGACCCGAAGCATTCGCGGGATTTTAATCAGGCGATTATGGATTTGGGGGCAACGGTTTGCACGGCAAAGCAACCGGCTTGTTTGGTCTGTCCTTGGCGATCGCACTGCCAAGCTTACAATTTAGGAACTCAGTTGGAGCTACCCATGCGCGAAGCCTCTCGTCCGATTCCCCACAAGATTATTGGTGTTGCGGTGATCCGCGATGAAGCGGGGAAGATTTTGATTGATCGTCGCAAGCAGGAGGGTCTGTTGGGCGGTCTGTGGGAGTTTCCGGGGGGCAAGCTGGAGTCGGGGGAATCTCTAGAGGATTGTGTGCGGCGGGAGATTAAGGAGGAGCTGGATCTGGAGATTGCGGTGGATGATCTGCTGATCTGTTTGGACCATGCCTATACGCATTTTAAGGTGACCCTAAATGTGTTCAATTGTCGCTATGTGAGTGGGGAGGCGAAGGCGATCGCCTGTGATGAGATTCGGTGGGTGACGTTGGATGAGATTGAAGAGTATCCATTCCCTAAGGCCAATGGGCGGATTATTGAGGCGTTGAAGAAGCAGGTTTAAATGGCAATGAAGTGCTCGGAATAGAATAAATGGCGTTGTCCCATTTTCCTATCCTATTCCCAGAATGCTTCAGTTGTTGATCTAGCAACTGCTTGCGCAAAAGCGTAAACACTCTCGAATTTTGGATTGGGGTGCCGAAATTGTCATCGCTTCCCCTCTGCCTTCGATGCTGCCTCGCCTTCAGCTTAACCCCAATCTTGATCCGCTTCACGCGTCCTCGTCCTCGGGACCCAGCACAATCTCCAAGTCTTCCAACGAGCCCGTCAAATTGGAAAACTCCTGCCTGCGCGATCGCCGCGACTCCCGCCGAAACCGCTTCTGCGCCAGCTTTGGTTCCAGCTGCACCTGGCCATCACTGCCCCGCTTTTCCTTCAGCGTGTCTTCCTCATTGCTCTGGCGATCGCGCTCCCGCTGCTGCGTCTCCACCTCCGCTAACAGCCCGAGATAATCATCCCGTCGCTCCCAGTCCCCGGCCACCGCACAATTCGGCTCCCCCTGGTGCAAGCAGTTGCTGAACTGACAGCCCCCCAGCTCCAACGCCCGCCGAATCTCTGGGAAAAAGCCCCCCAATGCCTCCGGCGCACAGTCCAGACTCGGCTGATTAAATCCCGGCGTATCCGCCAACAGCCCCCCCTGGGGCAACTCAAACAGCTCCACATGGCGTGTCGTGTGGCGACCTCGCCCCAACTTGCCCGATACCTTGGCGACCCGCAGCGTCAAATCTGGAATCAAACGATTGATCAAGCTCGACTTCCCCACCCCCGAAGGCCCCGCCACGATCGTAATTTTTTCCCGCAACGCTTGCTGAATTCGCTCAAACTCATCCGTCTGATACAAACTCAAAAAATAGGGCTCATAGCCCCAGGCCCCCAGACGCTGCCGCCAGGATAGCCGCTGGGTTTCATTGACCAGATCGCCCTTGCTCAGCGCCAACAAAATCTTCAGCCCCGTGGACTCCGCCTTCACCAAAAAGCGAGCCAACTGGTGCGGATCGAGCGTCGGTTCTTCAATGGCAAACACGAGCAGGATTTGGTCCGCATTAGCCACGGGGGGACGGTCGAGTTCGCTGCTGCGGGGACGGACTTCGGCGATTGCCCCTCGATTTCCCGCCCAGTCCGGTTTTTCGACGCGGACGCGATCGCCCACCATCACCTGTTGTCCCAGCTTTTTGAGCCGCGATCGTCGCGTACACAATAGTTCAGGTAGCGGTAAAGTGCCTTCCTTCGGTGCATCCAACTGCACCTGATAAAAATTGGCCTGAACCGCCAGGACTGTTCCCCAGAGTTTCTGAGGGGTGACGTTCACAGTCGCTGAAGCAACGTCATGGCTTGAACCTGAACCAGGGTGGTTATGCGTATCAAGGTCTTTATGGGGAACAAGGTCTTTATTGGCATTGAGGGACATCATTGGTCCACATCAGCAGGCTTGTGAACCCGCAAAGCAAAGAAATCATCCCGCGCTTCCAAGGCATCAACGGCATAGCCACTCATCGTGAGACTATCTGGAACTTGCTCCACCGGCTCCCCCGCATCCAACCAGACCTCTAGTTGCGTACCGGGTTGAAGCTGCTCCAAACGCAACTTCGTCCGCACGAAGTTCAGTGGGCAAGGCGTCCCGCGCAGATCAAGTTGTTCCGGCTGATTCTGAGAAGGCTTGGATTCAACAATAGCTGCCATGCTCTAACCCCGAAACAAGCCGCCGAGGAAGCCGCCGCTCTTTCCAGCTTGGTCTCCTCGAATTTCAACCAGTTTCTCCAGGAGGTCGCGCTCCTCAGGCCCCAGCTTGGTCGGAATTTCCACCTGAACGGTCATTAGGTGGTCACCTCGCGTATCCGGATCACCCAAACGAGGGACACCTCGACTCTCCAACGTCAGGACCGTATTGGGCTGGGTGCCAGGGGGAATCGTTAGTTCAGCTTTGCCATCGACGGTGGCAACTTCGAGCTGACAGCCCAAGATGGCCTGCAGATAGCTCACCTTGATATCAGAGAGGACATTGATGCCATCGCGGCGAAACTCTGCGTCTTCGTTGACGTAGAGGTAAACATAGAGGTCACCGGGCATGCCACTACGCTGGCCTGCATCGCCTTCACCGGGAACCCGCAACCGAGTGCCGCTATCGACCCCTGGGGGGACCGTAATTTTCAGCTTCTTCTTGACTTGCTTTTGGCCAGAGCCACCGCAGTCATTGCACTTATCTTCGATGATTTGGCCACTGCCTTCGCAGTTCGGGCAAACCGACACCTGGGTAAAACTGCCAAACGGTGTCCGGGTAGCGCGCCGCACCTGACCACTGCCGCTGCAGGTGCCACAGGTACTGGGTTTTGTGCCTGGCTTGGCACCGCTGCCAGTACAGGTGCTGCAGGTCTCTAAGTGGTTGATGCGGATCTCCTTATCCCCACCAAACACCGCTTCCTGAAAATCGAGGCGTAGGTCAAGACGCAGATCATCGCCTCGCATGGGGCCGCGCCGACGGCTTGATCCCGCTGCACCGCCGCCGCCGGGGGCACCGCCTGCAAATCCGCTAAAGAAGCTCTCAAAGATATCGGCAAACCCGCCCATGTCGCCAAAATCTTGGAAACCAGGTCCACCCCCAGCACCGGAAATGCCTGCCTCACCAAAGCGATCGTAGGCAGCGCGAGTTTCAGGTTCGGAAAGTACCTCGTAGGCTCGGTTAATCTCCTTAAAACGATCCTCAGCCCCAGCTTCCTTGTTGACATCGGGGTGATATTTACGAGCCAAACGGCGATAGGCTCGCTTCAAAGTATCCTTATCCGCATTGCGGGGAACGTCTAAAATCTCGTAATAATCACGGGCCATAGGATGCTGGAGACAGATTTCTAGGAATGAAGGGGCACTGTGCAGGTTCAGTCCGTTTCAACCTTAACAATTATTCGGACAATCTAGGGCAGCTATTTTAAGGACTCGTCGGTCATTTGCTGCGCAGGATTGACATTTTGTAGGGAAATACTCAAAAAAACAAAATCCCCGCTGCCTCATTCGAGAAGGGCTAACGACCCAACGGGCCCGTGGGCTGACTGAAGCCTGCACCTATTCTTCCAAAAGAAGAGGGAAATTATCGCTTTCGGAAGGAGGCAATGAAAAAAAAATGGCGCTCCTTTTGGAGCGCCATTTTTCGAGCTATCGTGGGGCATTACTCCACGACTTCGTAGTCCGATTCGTAGTCCGAGACGACCGTATCACTCTCGTCTTCATCGAAGGAGAAGTCATCATCACTGACAGCCTCGGGAGCCATGGTTGTCGGTGCGTCGTCCAAGGAAGCCATGATATCCACCTCCGATTCCACAGGTGTAGGCTCTGGGCGCGGTGTTGGGGTTGAGGGTGCTCCTTGGTAGACCGATGCACCGATGGCGAGGACAATCTTTTGGAACTCTTCCAGACCCGCCTGCATCGATTCAGGGGTGGTCGCGGGGTCATCGGCTGCGGCCATGAGCTGGGCACGCTTCGCTTCGGCGTTGGCCTTCATCTCGTCGCTAACGAGCTCGGCGTTGTCTTTGAGTGCCGTTTCGTAGCTGTAGAACAGTGTCTCGGCCTGGTTCTTCAGGTCCGTAATCTGAACACGGCGATCGTCATCCTCTGCAAAGATCTCTGCTTCGCTACGCATGCGTTCCACTTCAGCTTTGCTCAAGCCACCTGTACTGGTGATGCTAATGCTCTGCTCATGGCCTGTGCCCTTGTCCTGGGCGGACACTCTCAGGATGCCATCCGCATCAATGTCGAAGGAGACCTCAATCTGTGGAACACCACGCGGGGCCGGGGGAATTCCGGTGAGCTGGAACCGTCCCAGACTTTTGTTGTCATTCACCATGGCGCGTTCGCCCTGGAGCACATGGATCTCGACCATGGTTTGACCGTCGGTGGCCGTGGAAAAGGTCTGGTTTTTGCTGGTCGGGATTGTGGTGTTGCGATCGATGATCTTGGTCATGACGCCACCGAGGGTTTCAATCCCCATCGCGAGGGGAATCACATCCAGCAGGAGTACGTCCTTAACCTCACCTCCCAAGACACCGCCTTGAATCGCGGCTCCGAGGGCAACGGCTTCATCTGGGTTAACGGAGCGATCGGGGGACCGTCCACCAAAGAAAGCACTAATGGCCTTTTGTACCGCCGGGATGCGCGTTGACCCGCCCACCAAAATAATGCGCTTGATGTCGTCGGGGGTGAGTTCGCTGTCCTTAAGGGACTGCTTGACCGGTTCAATCGTGCCTTTGATGAGGGCGGCGGCCAGCTCTTCAAACGTGGCGCGGCTGAGCTGCATTTCTAGGTGTTTGGGCCCAGAATCATCCGCCGTGATGAAAGGCAGATTAATCGAGGTGGTCTGCATATTAGACAGCTCGATCTTGGCTTTCTCCGCAGCTTCGCGCAGTCGCTGGAGGGCCATTTTGTCCGCAGCCAAGTCAACACTTTCTTGCTCTTTAAAGCCTGCGATCATCCAGTCAACGATGACGTTGTCAAAGTCATCGCCGCCAAGGTGGTTATTGCCCGAAGTGGCCTTCACTTCGAAGACATTGTCACCTAATTGCAAGACTGAGACGTCGAAGGTGCCGCCGCCCAAGTCAAATACCAGAACGGTCTGGTCCTCATCCTGTTTGTCCAAGCCATAGGAAAGGGCGGCTGCCGTTGGCTCGTTGATGATACGCAGAACTTCAAGCCCTGCAATGGTGCCAGAATCCTTGGTGGCCTGGCGCTGAGCGTCAGTGAAGTAGGCGGGTACCGTAATGACGGCCTGGGTGACTTCCTCGCCTAGGAATGCCTCAGCATCCTGCTTCAGTTTCTGCAGCACCATGGCCGAGACTTCTTGGGGAGTGTAGTTCTTGTCGCGAACCTGCACATCGACCGTGTTGTCTCGCCCTTTCACGCAGTTATAGGGCACCATGCTGCGCTCGGATTCGGTGTCATCCCAGCGACGACCAATAAAGCGCTTGATGCTATAAATCGTGTTTTCTGCATTGGTTACGGCTTGTCGCTTGGCGAGTTGGCCAATCAGGCGATCGCCCGACTTGCCAAAGCCCACCATGCTAGGCGTCGTCCGCCCACCCTCGGAGTTGGAAATAACGATAGGTTTGCCGCCCTCGAGAACTGCAACACAGCTATTCGTCGTTCCTAAGTCGATTCCTATAACTTTTCCCATAGTTTAGAAGCGCGAAAAGTAACTAGCGGCAATCGGTAGAAGAGACAAGCATCATGACCAAGCAGCAAAACCAGCTTTCGCAAACAGCCTTTCAAAGACAGCTCTTAACAAACGTAGTTCCCTAACCCGCAGGCTGACGTGCAATTCCGACCTGTTTAATACGTCGCCCCACAGCACCTAGACCGAATGTCAACGCCAAAGCGTTGGACTTTAGATTCTAAATATGAGGACAACTAGAGATTATTCTTCCCACTCCAGCCGAAAATTTAAGCTTCCTCTGAACTTTCGTCGGAAGTCGAGACCGGATCAGGGGCCACAGCAACCCGAACCATGGCATGGCGAAGAACCCGCTCACCCAATAAATAGCCCCGCTGTAGTTCCTCAATAACCGTACCGTCGGGATGCTCATCGGTGGGCTCGCGCATGACCGCTTCATGGAGCATGGGGTCAAATTCCTGGCCCTCTGCACGCATGGGAGACACGCCAATACGCTTGAGGCAATCCACCAACTGCTTGTAGATGCCTTGGTAGCTCTTGTGGATACTGACGGCCCCTTCGCCCTCAGGCTTGAGTTGAACGCGAGCACGCTCGAAGTTATCAATCACCGGCAGGAGTTCGAGGATGGTCGAGCACTTGATCTTATCGCCCTGTTCCTCCTGCTCCTTGCGTGTGCGCTTGCGGAAGTTCTCAAAATCCGCCGTGATTCTCAGGTACTGGCTATTGCCTTCCTCCAGCTTTTCACGCATGGCCTGCACTTCTCGATTGAGTGCTTCGACCTTGGCGGCAGCGGGGGAGACTTCATCAGGCGTGGGTTCATCGGGGTCTAGCTCCAGCGCATCAAACGCGACCGGACTACCTTCGGTGTCCGAAGTCTCCCCATCAGCCACGTCATCCCCGACGGGATCGGCGTCTGATGTTTCCGCTGCTGCCTCGATGGGATCTTCCGCAGGGGCAGCAGCTTCAACGACTTCCTCGGCCGCAGTATCCGAGGATGCGGCTGCTTCTGAGGCCGCGTCTTCAAGACTGTTCTCGACTCGGTTTTCTGACTCAGTCATTGTTGGGGATAGGGAAGTTGAATAGTTTCAGATGGTTGATAGAGCGACCTTTGCTTTCCTAGAACTTCATTGCCAATTCCCTAGAAATGAGATGAGGCGATGTCCATCGGTCGGGCAAACGAACTCAAAAATGCACCCATTAAGCTCCGGTTCTGTGCCAAATCACATCGCCAGCAGCTTTCACAGACATAATATTCTACTGCGGAAGCACAATAGCGCCCAGTTCCTCGGACGTCGGGCTGCTCCCCAGAGTGTTAAATGGAGTGCTCTGGAGCATCTTGCCTACGCTGAAAGTATTGTTGCGAGGCGATTACAGCCCATATGGCTTCTATCCTGTTGGAGGCCAAAGGCGATCGCAAGAGACCTTCAAACCCAGGCCATTCACGCTAGCTTAGGGAACAAGCGGAGGGATTCAAGTCTAATTTCTTTCACTCGCTAGAAAATTTACGGGGAATTCCGGGAATACTGAAAACCTAAGGAGACCTTCTCGAGCAGTCATGACTAACTCTTCTTCACAGCGCCGTGCCCTGGTCGTCCAAAGTAGCTTTTCGCCCTTCGGCAATAAGCTCATCCAAGGTGGCTATGTCAATCGAGATCAGATGCAGCAGGCGCTGGTGGAAAGTCGGAAAACCGGCAAGCCGCTGACGCAAATCATTGAGGCCCTTACGGGTCAGGCTCTTCCCCCAGACCTCATTCGCCAATATAAGAAGCAGCAACTCTTCGAGCTGAAAATCTTGTACGGCGTTGAATCCATGGATCCGGAGCTCGAAGAGCGCCCCGTGGATGACATGGGTGAGCTGATTGACACACTCATCCCCATTGATATTTGCCGTCGTCACCAGTTGATTCCCCTGGCACGCCAGCAGACGCAGCCCCCCTCCGTCCTGGTGGCCATGGTCCATCCCGACAATCTGGATGCCCAGGACGACCTCAACCGGATTCTGAGACCCCAGGGCCTCAAGCTTCAGCGGTTGGTCATTGCTCAAGAAGACTATGAGCACATGATCGATCGCTACCTTAACCGTCAGCTTGAGCGTGAGCGTGCAGAAGCGTCGGCCCAGGCAGTGGACGTCATGTCCGATCTGGAAGGTCTGGATGATCTCGGTCTCGGTGAAGCTCCAGATGAAATTGAGGCAGACCTCGGGGCCGCGCTCAAGGATGCAGAGGGAGCCCCGATCATTAACTTGACCAACAAAATTATGGTCAAAGCGCTCACCGATGGGGTGTCAGACATCCACATTGAGCCTCAAAATGAGTGCCTACGCGTCCGTTTTCGCAAGGACGGCGTGCTTCAGGAAGCGTTCCAGCCTTTCCCGAAGAAGATTACGCCCGCCATTACCTCCCGCTTCAAGATCATGGCGGACTTGGATATTGCCGAGCGTCGTCTACCCCAGGATGGCCGAATTCGCCGGCGTTTCCAGGGCAAGAACATCGACTTCCGAGTCAACACGCTGCCGAGTCGCTACGGCGAGAAAATCTGCATGCGGATCCTCAACAGCGAATCAACGCAGTTGGGTCTCGACAAACTGATCACCGATGACGACACCCTTGAAATGGTGAGGGACATGGCCAGTCGACCCTTTGGCCTCATCTTGGTCACCGGGCCGACGGGGTCGGGTAAGTCCACCACGCTCTATTCCTGTCTGGCTGAGCGCAATGACCCTGGCGTCAACATCAGTACGGCAGAGGATCCGATTGAATACACGCTGCCCGGCATTACCCAGGTCCAGGTGATTCGTGAGAAAGGCATGAACTTTGCCTCGATTCTGCGCGCCTTCATGCGACAGGATCCCGACATCATTCTGGTGGGTGAGACCCGTGACATGGAAACCGCGAAGACTGCGATCGAGGCAGCCCTCACGGGGCACCTCGTCCTAACTACTCTGCATGCCAATGATGCTCCCAGCTCCGTGGCACGTCTTGATGAGATGGGCGTCGAACCGTTCATGGTCTCAGCGTCACTCCTGGGCGTCTGTGCCCAGCGTCTGGTCCGTCGTGTTTGCGGTGACTGCCGTATTCCCTATACACCCACCCCTGAGGTGCTAGCTCGCTTTGGTTTGTCTGCCTCCCAGGACCTGGAGATGACCATCTACAGCGCGAACAAGCTCACCACAGAACAAATCCACGCTGCTCGGGAAGCAGGCAACCTCTGCGGCAGCTGCGGCGGCGGTGGCTATAAAGGTCGTGTGGGTGTCTACGAAGTCATGCGCATGACCGAGGAACTAGAAGTGGCTATTAATGAAGGAGCCAGCACCGATCGCATCAAAGAGATTGCGGTTGAGGGGGGCATGAAAACCCTTCTGGCCTATAGCTTGCAGCTTGTGCAGGAGGGCTACACCACGCTCGATGAGGTGGAGCGCGTGACCTTCACAGACTCGGGCTTGGAAGCAGAACTCAAAGCAAAGCGCAAAAGTTCGCTGACCTGCCGCACTTGTAGCGCTGGGCTGCAACAAGAGTGGCTGGACTGCCCTTACTGTTTGACCTCTCGTTTTAGCTAGGCTCTCTCGTGCGCCTTTGATTGTCCCTAGCAGCCCAAGCTAGGTATTCCTTAACAATTCCCCCATTCAGCATCACCAGGAGATTTAAACCATGGCTATGGACTTCATGATCGAGGACTTGATGGAGCAGCTCGTTGAAATGGGCGGTTCCGACATGCACCTTTCCGCAGGTCTGCCACCTTATTTCCGCATTAGCGGCAAGCTGACACCCATTGGCAACGAGCCCATGACGGGGGAGGAATGCCAGCGTCTCATCTTCAGCATGCTGAACAATACCCAGCGTAAGACCCTGGAGCAAACCTGGGAGCTGGATTGTTCCTACGGTGTCAAAGGCTTGGCCCGCTTCCGGGTCAACGTCTATAAGGATCGGGGAACCTACGCGGCTTGTTTGCGAGCGCTCAGTTCTAAAATCCCCAACTTTGACCAGTTGGGTTTACCGGATGTGGTTCGGGAAATGGCTGAGAAGCCCCGTGGCCTTATTTTGGTCACTGGCCCAACGGGTTCCGGTAAGACCACAACCTTGGCGGCCATGATTGACCTCATTAACCGCACCCGTGCTGAGCACATTTTGACGGTTGAGGACCCGATTGAGTTTGTCTATGAGCCTGTTAAAAGTGTGATTCATCAGCGCCAGTTGGGTGAAGACACCAAGAGTTTTGGCAATGCGCTCAAGTCCGCCCTGCGCGAAGATCCAGATATTATTCTGGTGGGTGAGATGCGTGACCTTGAAACGATTCACCTGGCCATTAGTGCTGCGGAAACGGGCCACCTGGTCATGGGAACGCTGCACACGAGTTCTGCGGCCCAGACCGTGGACCGTATGATCGACGTCTTCCCCTCTGACAAACAAACCCAAGTGCGGGTACAGCTCTCCAACTCCCTGGTGGCAGTCTTTAGCCAGACCTTGGTTCAGAAAGCGAATCCAAAGCCGGGGGAATTTGGCCGGGCCATGGCTCAGGAAATCATGGTGATTACCCCAGCTATTTCCAACCTGATTCGTGAGGGGAAGACCGCCCAGATTTATTCTCAGATTCAGACCGGTGCCAAGCTCGGCATGATTACGTTGGAGAAGGCGCTGGCGGACATGTGCCAAGAGGGCATCATTACCTTTGAGGAGGCGGCTTCGAAGACCTCTAAGGCGGATGAGCTTCAACGTTTGATGGGTAGTCCCACCATGGGAAGTGGCAATGCCATGGGCGGCGGTGCTCGCAAGGGTGGCATGATGCGATCGCGCTAGGGCAGTCAGCCGTTGCGAATACAAGATCAGCGAGCTAAATTTGCACCCAAATTTGCCAAGTTCCCCTAAGATGGGGCCAACTTCGCTGGAATAGGGAGTAAGACAGGGGTTTCTCACCTTGCTCCCTCGACTGTCGGTTTATTTGTTCATGACTAGGGTTCGCTGACGAGGAGACCACGAATGGCTACTTTCGTTGCCCAGATTCGAGACGGCCAAGGAAATATTAGTAAGCAGAAGGTTGATGCCGATAATGCTCGAGATGCTCGGGCGTTATTGCGCGACCAAGGACTCTTTGTTCAGGATGTGGTGGAGTCGAAGGGATTTAACCTAGAGGATCTAGGAAAAATCGACATCGGTGAACTAACCGCAAAGGTTACGGTCAAGGATAAGGCCGTCTTCTCTCGTCAGCTATCTGTGATGGTCAATGCGGGGGTGCCGATTGTGCGATCGCTCGGCATCCTTTCTGATCAATGCGAGAACCCCAAACTCAAGAAAGCGCTGATTGAACTCAATGCTGATGTGCAGCAGGGTTCCAACCTTTCGGAATCAATGCGGAAATTTCCAGACAGCTTTGATCGCCTCTACGTTGCGATGATCCAGGCTGGTGAGATTGGTGGTGTCTTGGATGAAGTCCTAGCCCGTCTCTCCAAACTGTTGGAAGATACGGCAAGACTCCAAAACCAAATCAAGTCTGCCATGACCTATCCGGTCACGGT
>CALIJJ010000042.1 GCA_938017515.1 uncultured Pseudanabaenaceae cyanobacterium | reverse complement strand
AACCCTGTGCGGCGTCCCTGACCGAGCAGTTTGAATAATTCCGACAACGAAAAATCAGAGAGATACCCTGTCACAGCCATGGCAACTCACCCCTATAAAATGCACCCAACATCATCACTTCACTGGAACACACCACCGGATCCCTAGTGGCCCAAGCATAAAGAACTAGAGATTCTCGGATGTGAGGCCAATGCTCAACGTCACATCGCTAAAACTCATAGAGTAAAACCTGAGCGAGCAGGGCTCCCGATTATCCATGAGCATACGAGATTTAACGGAGGCTCAAATGAAGAATCCATGAACTCTCCGTCTAGATTAAGAAGCTATGTTGAACCTCTCCGTGATTATCCGTAGAGGGGATGACGGACATCATCCAAACTGCCCACACTTTTGATGGCATCCTGGCTTAGCCGCTAAACTGTCAAAGCTCATCTCCGCGTTTGAGACACCATGACCGATGGAACTGCTCTAGAAATGAGAGCCATGGACAGCGCCTTTAGTCCGGGGTCCCCCACCGAAGCACTCCATGCCACCCTAGAGCGCCATCGCGGCGAGCGCTTCTTAATCGTGATGCAGGATTTCCCTGACCCAGACGCCCTATCGTCGGGATGGGCCTTCAAGCTCATTGCCCAGCGCTATCGCATCGAGTGCGAATTAATCTATGCCGGGACGCTGAGCCACCAGGAAAATATTGCCCTCGTTAAGCTGACCAACCTGCCTGCCCAGCGCTGGACCACTCAAACCTTTAAAAATAAGGACTTGAGTCTCTACAGCGGCTGCATCTTTATCGATAGTCAAGGGGCGACGAGTCAACTCACCGCGCTCATCCTAGAAGCAGAATTGCCCATCGTTGCCATCATTGACCACCACAATGGTCACAACGAACTGCCAGTGGAGTTCCTAGACTTGCGCCCCCACATCCGCGCAACAGCAGCCATCTTGACCCAATACATCCAAGCGGGCTTGCTTGAGCTGGACCCTGATTCTCCCAAGCACACCCAGTGCGCTACGGCATTAATGCACGGCATTCGCTCGGATACCCAAAACCTTACCCAGGCCAGGGAAGATGAATTCCTTGCAGCAGCTTACTTAAGCCGTTTCTATGATGCTCAACTTCTCAATGCCGTGCTGCGAACCGCCCGCTCTAAAAGGGTCATGGACGTCATTGAGCGCGCCCTCAGTAATCGAGTCGTACAAAATAACTTTTCCGTTGCAGGCGTCGTCTACCTGCGTTACGAGGATCGCGATGCGATTCCCCAAGCCGCAGACTTTTTGGTGACAGAAGAAAACGTTCACACAGCCTTGGTGTACGGCATCGTGCGTGATGAAGATGAGGATGTCGAGCTAGTCGTGGGGTCTCTGCGAACCAATAAGTTAACGCTGGATCCCGACGAATTTATCAAAGAAGCCTTTGGCAAGGATTCTCAGGGGCGTTTCTTTGGGGGCGGTCGTGACAAAGCGGGTGGCTTTGAAATTCCGGTGGGATTCTTGTCCGGCAGCAATGAGCAATCTGACTATGCAAGGCTCAAGTGGGAAGTCTTTGATGCTCGAATCAAACAAAAGCTTCAGGAACTGGTAAATCCCTCTGACAATCCCCTCTGATCTGACAATCCCCTCTGATCAGTCTCCGATCATTCATCCATCCTCCGAACATCCGTTTTTGTAAGGACATTTTTGTACGGGCATTGTTGCAAGAGCATTGTGTTCAGGAGCAAGACATCACAAGGGGCAAAAGCATTTCCCATGGAACTCTACTTAATTCGCCACGGCATTGCGGTGGAACGAGGGCTTTACGACATTGATGCCGAGCGACCACTCACGGATAAAGGGCGAAAACGAACAGTCGCAGTGGGCAAACGTCTCAAAGCGCTGGAGATACACTTTGATCTCATTCTGACCAGTCCATTGGTGCGAGCAAGGCAAACCGCAGAAATCCTACACAGCCTCGATCTCAGTGCCCGCATGGCCATTAGTCAAAACTTGGCTCAAGAGGGAAATATAGAGGCGTGGGTTGCTTGGCTAGAGCATTGGCGGTCAGCGCTACGAAGCCCACAGCCTCCTGTCAACGCTCCACGAGAGCCCAAGCAAATCCAGCCTACGAAACTTGCTCTGGTGGGTCACGAACCCAACCTGGGTGAATGGGCAGAACAACTCCTCTGGGGGCGTAGTCCCAACGTGAGGGACTCTGCGGAACGCTTCATCGTTAAAAAAGCTGGTGTCCTAGGTTTCCATCTGCCGGATCAGGGTTCTCCCTTGGGCAATAGCCAACTCTTCTGGCTTAGCCCACCGCGATTACTCTTACCCTAGATATAGCTGCTTACCCTAGGGATTCGGTTAGCGGGCTTCGTTGCCCAAGACTTTGGCTTCAACTTGAAGAAGCAATAAGCGTATTAGCATGGTCTGCTAAGTTTACATTGAGTTAAGGATTGGGAGACTTCCGAAGACTATGGCGGCAATTGAGGATTACAAGCCGGGATTAGCGGGTGTACCTGCAGCCTTGTCTGAGATCAGCTACGTGGAAGGACTCCAGGGAACGCTGGAATATCGAGGTATTCCCATTCACGAACTGGCACAGCACAGCAGTTTCTTGGAAAGCTGTTTTCTGCTGATTTGGGGGCATTTGCCTTCCCTAGATGAGCTACAAGCCTTTGAGCACGAGATTCGCTACCATCGCCGTCTCAAGTATCGCATCCGGGACATGATGAAGTGTTTTCCGGAAAGCGGTCATCCCATGGATGCCCTGCAGGCCTGCTCAGCAGCCTTGGGGCTGTTCTACTCCCGTCGTGCCTTAGACGATCCCGAGTATATTCGTGCGGCAGTGGTTCGTCTTCTGGCGAAAATCCCCACCATGGTGGCGGCATTCCAGATGATGCGTAAGGGAAATGATCCCATTCAACCTCGGGACGACTTGGACTACGCGGCTAATTTCCTCTACATGATGAACGAGCGGGAGCCTGACCCGCTGGCAGCCAAGATTTTTGACGTTTGTTTGGTCCTCCATGCAGAGCATACGATTAACGCCTCGACGTTCTCTGCTCGGGTTACCGCCTCGACGCTGACTGACCCCTACGGTGTTATCGCGTCCGCGGTGGGCACGTTGGCAGGACCGCTCCATGGGGGAGCCAACGAAGAAGTGATCGAGATGCTGGAGGAAATTGGTTCTGTCGATCGCGTTGAGGCTTACATCGAGGGACGCATCAAAAACAAGCAGAAGATTATGGGCTTTGGGCACCGTGTCTATAAGGTCAAAGACCCGCGGGCGGTGATTTTGCAGGGACTGGCGGAGAAACTGTTTGCTGAATATGGGGGCGATCGCTACTACGACATTGCCCTAGCCGTCGAACAGGCCGTTGAAAAACGCCTGGGTGCCAAGGGGATTTATCCCAACGTCGATTTCTATTCCGGCTTGGTCTATCGTCGTTTGGGCATTCCCAGTGATTTGTTTACGCCGGTCTTTGCGATCGCCCGTGTTGGCGGTTGGTTGGCTCACTGGAAAGCGCAGCTTGGCGAGAACCGGATCTTCCGCCCGACACAAATTTACAGTGGCCAACATGCTCAGCCCTATATCTCCATTGAGGAGCGCACACTGTCAAAGGTCTTTCCATCCCTAGAAGCGACCAACGGGAAAAAAGCATAGCCGTCTCGGAGCAACGACTGAGGCGCTCAATCCGTAGGCGTAATACCGTCCTGCAGTAGGTTCCAAGCTTCGGGCAGGAGAGAGGAGCCAAGGAACATCCAGAGAGCCCCCTTGGCCTGAATCATGGGAACAGTCTGAGCTTTTGTAAGACTTCTATGGAGCCCATTGAGAATTGATCGGGAGAGACGCTTGTTCTCTAGGTAGAAATTCCATCAGGCTCTAGCCTTCGAGCGATATACTACTTAGCGAGACTGTGAGCAGCTCAAGATGTCACTTATCAACATCTGAAGTGCCACTGCGCTAGAGATGTCGGAACGCGAATCGGTAATTCAATGAATTCAGGAATTGACCTCCAAGGGACGTTTATCACATCCCTCACCGACCTGGGGCTTCCCCCTGGCCTCGCCAAGGTCTTTTGGATGCCGTTGCCTATGCTGCTGATGATCATCGGCGCAACGGTTGCCATTCTGGTAAGTGTCTGGCTTGAACGGAAAATTTCAGCAGCAGCCCAGCAACGTGTTGGCCCTGAATACGTCGGCCCCCAAGGCTCCTTGCAGCCTGCGATGGATGGTCTCAAGCTGATTTTCAAAGAGGACATCATCCCCGGCAATGCTGATTCGATCCTGTTTACCCTAGGGCCGATTTTAGTCATTCTGCCCGTCTTCATCTCATTCCTGATTGTTCCTTTTGGCCAAAACCTTCTGATTAGCGACGTCACCATTGGCGTTTTTCTCTGGATTGCCCTGGCCAGCATCCAACCCATCGGTTTGCTGATGTCGGGCTACGCCTCCAACAACAAGTACTCGCTTCTGGGGGGACTGAGAGCTGCAGCCCAGTCCATTAGTTATGAAATCCCCCTAGCTCTAGCGGTGTTGGCCGTCGTGCTGATGTCGAACTCCCTCAGCACCATCGACATCGTTCAGCAGCAGTCGGGGTACGGCATCCTGGGTTGGAACGTTTGGCGCCAGCCCGTCGGTTTTGTCATTTTCTGGATTGCAGCCCTCGCAGAATGTGAGCGCCTCCCCTTTGACTTGCCGGAAGCGGAGGAAGAATTGGTCGCAGGCTATCAAACCGAATACTCCGGTATGAAGTTTGCGCTGTTTTACATGGCCTCCTACGTCAACCTCGTTCTTTCTGCCCTCCTCGTTGTTGTCCTCTACCTTGGTGGTTGGGAATCTCCTATCCCGGTAGGCTTCCTTGCGGATCTCTTGGGGGTTTCCGAAACGAATTCGGCTGTTCAGGTCATCACCGCCTCACTGGGCATCTTGATGACGATGTTCAAGACCTATCTCTTTGTCTTCTTGGCGATTCTGCTGCGCTGGACCACTCCCCGCGTCCGCATTGACCAATTGCTCAACCTCGGCTGGAAGTTCCTCTTGCCGGTTGCTCTGGCTAACCTGTTGATCACCGCTGCACTGAAGTTGGCCTTCCCCTTTGCCTTTGGCGGCTAAAGCCATCTCGATTCCACCCCTCAATTCTTCCCAGTATTCCGGTGAACCGCCATGATGAAGTTCCTCAAGCAAGTTGGAGACTACGCGAAGGAGACCGTCCAAGCCGCTAAATATATTGGCCAGGGCCTCTCGGTTACCTTCGACCACATGAGCCGTCGTCCCGTTACGGTTCAGTATCCCTACGAAAAACTCATCCCCTCTGAGCGCTATCGGGGACGCATTCACTTTGAGTTTGATAAGTGTATTGCCTGCGAAGTCTGTGTGCGGGTCTGTCCCATCAATCTGCCCGTGGTGGATTGGGAGATGAACAAGTCCGTCAAGAAGAAGCAGCTCAAAAGCTACAGCATTGACTTTGGTGTTTGTATCTTCTGCGGCAATTGCGTTGAATATTGCCCCACAAACTGCCTGTCCATGACCGAAGAGTATGAGTTGGCCACCTTCGATCGCCACGAACTCAACTACGACAACGTTGCCCTAGGACGCCTTCCCTACAAGGTCACCAATGATCCGATGGTGACTCCCCTGCGCGAGTTTGCATACTTGCCGAAGGGTACCCTCGACCCCCATGATTTGCCGAAGGGCTCCCAGCGTCCTGGGCGGCGTCCTGAGGAAATCGCGGAGGAGCTGAAAGCCGCTGCCGCCAAGAAAGAAGCTGCTAATGCAGATGCGGCTGAATAGGGCAATATGCCTGGGATGAAAGCGAGCAGATCACTCAAGTTCTAAGCTCCCCCGAAGGCGCATCGCTAGCGTCAATGTCCAACCTACGTAAGACAGATCACCCAAGAGGATTAATCCGTGAACCTGGCAGAAGGTGTACAACTCGTCTCATTTATCATTCTCGCCGTCGCGATGATTGGCGCAGCCCTTGGGGTTGTGCTCAGTCCTAGCGTGGTTTACGCGGCATTTCTCCTGGGAGCTGTTTTCATCAGCATTTCGGGCCTTTATTTGCTGCTGAATGCTAGTTTTGTGGCCGCAGCCCAAATCCTGATTTATGTGGGGGCGGTTAACGTCCTGATTTTGTTCGCCATCATGTTGGTCAACAAGCGGGAAGATTTTCAACCCGTCAAGTTTGCCTGGGTCCGCAAGGCGGTAACGGGTGGGGTCTGTGCGGGATTGTTCTTGCTGCTGGGCACCACAATTATCACGACTCCCTGGGCGTTTTCAACGGAGACTCCCATCGGTGATGATGCCATCTATCTCATCGGTGAGCATTTCTTTAGTGATTTTCTCTTGCCCTTTGAGCTTGCATCCGTCCTACTCTTGATGGCCCTGATTGGTGCAATCGTGCTGGCACGACGCGACTTCCTTCCCGATGCAGCTCTGACCTCTGACATCGAAAATCTGAAATTACCCGAGCGTCCCCGTGAGTTGGTCTCTGCGGCTAAGACAGAACAGTAGTGTTCCGGTTTATCTCCGAGTTTGACGTTATCGACCCCCACTGACTACTTCCCCCTCGATTGTTGATCCAGACCTATGCAACTCCAGTACTTTCTTCTTCTCGCAGCGGCGCTCTTTTGCATTGGTGTTTATGGTCTTGTGACCAGCCGTAATGCAGTTCGTGTGCTGATGTCGATTGAGCTGATGCTCAATGCGGTCAACTTGAATCTCATGGCATTTTCCAACTATCTGGATCCCGCCATGATTAAAGGACAGATTTTTGCGGTCTTTGTGATTACCGTGGCGGCGGCTGAGGCGGCTGTGGGCTTGGCTATTTTGCTGGCGATCTATCGCAACCGCGACACTGTCGACATGGAACAGTTCAATTTGCTCAAGTGGTAGCACTGTGGAGTTACGTCACGCGATCGTCGCCTATAAGGCAGGCCATGCGCTGAGCAAAAAGTGGGCTGAGCGCTGTAGCCGAGAGCTAGAAGCGTTGGGTTGCCGCGTTCTGGTGGGTCCGACAGGGGCCAAGGATAATCCTTACCCAGTTTTTTTGGCGTCTGCGACTGAACCGATTGATCTCGCGATCGTTTTGGGGGGGGACGGCTCGGCCCTGGGGGCCGCGCGGCACCTTGCCCCGGAAGGGATTCCGATTTTGGCGGTCAAGGTGGGTGGACATTTGGGCTTTTTGACAGAGCCCTTTGAGCTTTTTCAGGAAACAGAGTCTGTTTGGCAGCGATTATTGGAAGATCGCTATGCTGTAGAGCGGCGGATGATGCTTCAGGCTACGCTCCAACAGGGGAATTGGACTGAAGTGGATCAAGACGGCGATCGCTTCTACGCGCTCAACGAGTTCTGCGTCAAACCTGGCTCCGTCGATCGCATGCCCACTTCTGTTCTAGAAGTTGAAGTGGATGGCGAAATGATTGACCAATACCATGGCGACGGTCTCCTCGTCGCAACACCGACGGGGTCAACCGGCTACACAATCTCGGCCAATGGCCCGATTGTTCACCCCGGCATGGACGCTTTGATTGTGACGCCCATTTGTCCCCTGAGTTTGTCGAGTCGTCCCGTCGTTATTCCCTGCGGTTCCACCGTCAGCATTTGGCCACTAAAAGATCCCGATCTCAGCACTAAACTTTGGATGGACGGCGTGCTTTGCACTGCTATCTGGCCTGGCCAAAGAGTAGACATTCAGCAAGCCAACTTTCGCGCCAACTTTATTATTTTGCGCGATAAGTACTCCTTCTATCAGACGCTGCGCGAGAAACTGCAATGGGCCGGGGCTCGCTTTCGCTATGCGGGAAATCCTAATAATTGATGGTGTAACGAGGCGTTGCTCCGAAGTGTAACGAATAGAACGTTCATCCTTCGGGTTTGACTAGCCTTTCCAGGGGCGATCGCCCCTGGAAAAGTTGACTCTCCTGGTCCATATTTCTGGCAAGTCGCTAAAATTTTCTGCGGTTTTAAGAATATTCTCGCAGAATAGATATTTGGGTGTATCTTCAGAGGACAGGTGGATTACAGCTATCTATAAAGTCTTTCGCTGGGATTTTTGGGGCACCGCGATATTTATGTCGCGGGATTTGCGGATCTGCACCGTTTGGGGCACCCAATTTTCGGGCATCCTGTAGGATAAGAAGCGATATAGTAAGCACTGCTTCCCAGAAAAAATACGTATCTTTAACCGAATAGATACCAATGTTTATTGCTGCTAGAGACAAGTTAGATGGATAGGGGAGTATCATGAGCGGTCTTGAAAGTCGGTTATTTTGTCGCCTAGACGGCCTCAGTGCAGCTGCACGCGAGCAGCAGCGTCTTTTGACCGTGGCAGATTTGGGTTTGCTGGAAGCCGATAGCGTTCCAGTCTTCGAAGAAGCCACCCAGACCGCCGCTCAGTTTTTGGATGCCCCGGTCTGCTGGCTTGGGATTCTCGATCGCGATAATCTCTGGTTTAGAGCAGCACTCGGTCTATCGAAGCTAGGTTTGATGAACAACCTGGCGAAGACCCGGCGCATGACCCGTGAAGATTCCTTCGACACCAATGTTGTCGATAGTCATCAGGTTCTATTAATTCCTGACACGATCCAGCATCCTGCCTTTGCCCAGAGCATGCTGGTGCAGCAGTATGGCATTCGTGCCTACTTGGGGACTCCCCTCATTGTCTCCAGTGGTCACTGTTTGGGCACCTTAGCGGTTCTTGATCTGGAACCGCGCGAATTTTCAGCTAAGCAAGTGCAGTCTTTGGAGCTGATCGCACGGTGGTGTGTGAGTGAGTTCGAGCGCGATCGCGCGATGAGCATGCCCCAAGCCGCTGCACTGGATGGCTTTAGTCAGTCCGCTTCTGCGTTACCTGCTCCCCTCGCTGCCGAACCACCGAGCCTCACACCTGCACCTCAAGAGGCGGAGGCGTCAGCCTCTCCAAGTCCACTACGACTTCAGCTCGTCGGGCAACTCACCCAACAATTGCGAGCTCCCCTAACCGCTGTTTTGGGGATGGCGGGCATGCTCAGTCGCGAAATTTATGGCCCTCTGACGGATAAGCAGCGAGAATATCTCGAAGTCATTCAACGCAGTGGCCAAACGCTGCTGTCCTTGATTCAAGAAATCATGGATCTCGCCGCCCTCGAAGATGATAAAAGTGGCCTCAATCTGACCCCTGTAGATGTTGAATTACTCTGCCAGCAGGTGATTCACACCCTAACGCCCATGGGGAATCAGCGAGAGCTAGAGCTGCGCTTTTCGGTGGAGCCAGGCCAGCGGGTTTGGCATTTAGACAAAGATAAAGCGCGCCAGATGCTCTATCACCTGATTTTCAGCATCATCCATTCGGCGAATCCCGAGAGCATCCTGCGGCTCCATGTTTCCCGCAAACAAAATCATCTTCAGTTCTCTCTCTGGGTTTCCCATCCTTGGCTGGGTGATGGTCTGCCGCCCAATGACGGTAGCGAGAATCTAGGGATTTTGCCGGTGAACTCCAGCAGCCCAGATGGAAACTTTGGCTTTGAGACCATTGGTGGCGGTGTTAGCACCGCAACCCGCAACGAAACAACATCGGATACGAAGGGCTTGGTTGAACTGCTACAAACCGCCACGGCCGAGCGACCCGAGAACCTACGACTCCTGCTCAGTCGCCACCTGGCTGAAATTCAGGGAGGGCAACTGTTTGTCCAAAGCTCCCTGGAGTCGGGCTATCGTTATATTGGCCTTCTGCCCATTTCTGGGTTTGGTGAAGAGGCATAAACCGTTCACGGGTTAAGCAATTCAGACACAAGCAACGCAGATAGACGGAGATTCTGGCACAAGAGCCTTCCCTACCGTAGGTATTTTTTGCTGAATTTCGCCTTAATGTAAAAGTATGAAAAAAGGAGAGTCAGACGTTGATTTGTCTGACTCTCCTTTTTTGGGGTTGCGATTTCTAGAAGAGAGCGATGGCTGACAACGGCTGAGTCAAACTCAACTAAACACCCACAGCCCGAACGACTTCGACGCCATCCTGTTCTAGAACAACCTGAGGGTCTTGCGTATCCGCAGCATCGACACGGCTGATGCGCACTTTGCCTCCACCAACGACATCACCCACTTTCACTGTGCGACTGGTGGGTGCGTTGGGATCACGAATAATGATATTGAACTGCTCACCCACTTGAATCACACCCTTGATTTCGATGGATTCAGCGATCGCAGTCGGAGACACTGGCATCGGAGCGACAAGCGCTGCCTGGGGCAAAGCAATGGGCGGCACTACATTGGGTAAAACCGCTGGAGCAACGGGCATGGGCAAAGGAGCAGCGGTGACGACTGTCGTCACTGGCGCAGTCGTGAGGGGTGTTGGGCTCGCACCTGTGGCAGTGGTAGCAGGTACCGCAGGTACCGTTGGTGCAGTGGCTGTCACAACCTGGGGCACCTCAGGCAGTTTCGGGGCTGCTGCTGACTCCGTCACATAGGTGACCTCAACTTGAGGTTGATGCACGGAACGGAAGGGGTTGTCCCGACCAGCTCCTAAATTTTGTTTGAGGCTTGCTGCAAGAGAAGTTGAAGCGTCCGCAGAATCGGCTCGCGCTTGTCTAAGCTTGGCGGCCTGATTGGCTGACGAGGAAAAATCGGTTGAAATGCGAGGCTTTGCCACGGTTCCATCTGGAGGCGTTGGCAAACTCTGGGTCAGGTTCTCGACCGGTGGTTCAGAGGCGTCTGTTTCACTCACCTCTTGAGAACGCTGGCAACCCACAACGGTTAGGGCGATCGCAGTCAAAGCCAAAAATCCGTATCGCTTCATTCCAAATCCTCATCCACACAACACAGGTCGGCCATTCCCCTGGCCTTTCCCTCCAGAGCAGAACAGCGAAGGAAAGTGGCCATGAGTCGCAAAGAGTTTAACAGATAATTCTTTGCTCACCAGGAAGACTTTGCCGATTTGGAAAAAACGATTGCCTGGACTTCAGAATTCAGTGACGTCTTGTCGGCTAAGCCTTTATCAGCCACTTATTAGTCACTGTGTCAGCCACGGTTTTGAGCCAGCGACTCTCTACTAACCTGCAATCCCAGTTTCTACTCATTGATGGCTCTCACCATCACCCACAAGAGCCGCAAGAACAATCCTGCAGCTCTTCTAGGGAAGACCATGGATTGAGAGAGATAGAAAAAGAGTGACTAGCGAGCAACAGCAGGCTGCTTTTGCTGGGCTTTGATGCGCTCAAGTTCAACCACAATGGAATCAGCTTCAGCTTGAATAAAGAGAAATTCAGCTTGCTGGTCAGCACTATAGAGGCGCTTTAGTTGCGCAACGAGTGCCGCTTTCTGGTCATTTTCTAGTTTAGAAGCAGACATATTGACACCGGAAACATTCGTAGAGATTTGGATAGACATCAGAGTATTCTCTTGGTTATTTCTACTCATTCGGTATGCACAGGCGCCATTCTACACTTGATTCCCCATGGGAAAAGTCTTTTCAGAGTCCCCTCATACAAAGATGAAATCTCTCCAGGGACAGAAAACAGTGCTCAATAGAAGCAATCAATCCAGGGGATCTGATTAGGGGTGATCTCGCCGAGACATCAATCTAACCAACGCTTGCACCGATGCGTTAAAGCAGGAAATTTATCTCTAAGAAACAAAAAGAATGACCCCCCATCACCTCCTCAAAGTTCCCGCTCCCCAATAAAAATCTTTTGTTTATCTTTATATTTAGGACGGTTATTTCCCCCGATCCCTTGGGTCTACGACATTGTGCGCCTGCATGTCAGCATAGAAAATGTAGCTGCGCATATTCCTGAGCCGATTGCTGCCTTGTCAAGGCATCAATGGCATACTGCGTCACGACGTTATTCCGCGTCGTGTTTTGAAGCCACGCCGTATGGGACCTTCTGAGTCAGGGGCTGTTTTCCGTGTTCAACACTCTTCTCGCTGATTTTCAAATCATTTTCGAGCGCGATCCCGCGGCTCGCAGCAAACTAGAAGTACTGCTGTGCTATCCCGGTCTCCAAGCTCTGCTTGTCTATCGCATGGCCCATCGGCTCTATCAGCTCAGGCTTCCGGTCATGCCCCGACTGTTGTCGAATTTAGGGCGCTTTTTAACCGGCATTGAAATCCACCCTGGAGCCACCATTGGTAAAGGCATCTTTATCGATCACGGTATGGGAGTGGTGGTCGGGGAGACCGCCGTCATTGGTGATTATTCTTTGATCTACCAGGGCGTTACTCTGGGCGGCACGGGGAAGCAATCGGGCAAACGGCACCCAACGGTGGGCCGTAATGTGGTCGTTGGAGCCGGAGCCAAGGTCTTAGGGAATTTGGACATTGGCGACAATGTTCGCATTGGGGCAGGTTCTGTTGTGCTGCGCGACGTGCCTGCGGATTGCACTGTGGTCGGGGTTCCCGGACGCATCGTCTACCGTTCTGGTGCCAGGGTGAATCCCTTGGAGCACGGTAATCTGCCCGATTCCGAAGCGAAGGTGATTCGGATGTTGCTCGATCGCATCGATATTTTGGAAGAACAGGTGCAGCAGTTACAAACTCGACAGAGTGACACCGCAGCCCTTGTGGATGCTCGTATTGAGGCGAACCATGCTTTGGCCCATCGCGACGTGGGCGATTCAGCGCCGTATCATTCGTCAGTGCGCCATCGGCAAACCAACAATTCGCCCAACCACAGCAGTTCCCAAACCCCTCATCAGCCCGAA
Source organism: uncultured Pseudanabaenaceae cyanobacterium (assembly GCA_938017515.1). GTDB lineage: Bacteria > Cyanobacteriota > Cyanobacteriia > PCC-9006 > JAAUQQ01 > JAAUOP01. The sequence goes on along the minus strand of CALIJJ010000042.1, from coordinate 35,994 downwards.
CGCAATCCGGCAGAGGATGCTCTCCCGTTAGAGCCTGAGCGAACCCAATGCAGGCTGAAGGATCGGGAGATTGAGCAATTCTTGGATGGGTCTGGGATCTAGCGTCCTCACTACTGGCGTAACCGCAGGCTGCGCTAGCTCTACCGAAGGCTTCGCTGCATCAGCATTTGGGGCTCGATTTGTTCCAGTTTTTCGAGACCTTCCAAGGACTGAAGCTGCTGCAAACTATCTGCGATCGAGCCAGAACGGGCACGAACCCAGGCTCCTTGGGGAGCAAAGTCTAGAACTTTGACCGTGATATAGCCTGCGGATTTGAGTTCAGCAGCGCGATCGCGGGCGTCTACCCCCTCTGAAAACCGCACAAAGATCTGCCCTGTGGGCACTGCTGCCACACTATTGTCGGCAGCGTAGACCGGTGTCACCTGCTCTGCTGGCGCATCTCCCGACGAATCCACGGCATCCTCAGCCTGAACGGTACGGTGGGGGGATGGTGCCTCGCCCTTGAATACAGCGATCGCACCACCACCATCATCCGCCATGACAAATTCGGCACCCACGGGCTCTACATCAGCAGTGGCATAGTGGACTGCGTAATAGCCTGACCTCTGTTTGTAAATAACCGGAGGGAGGGGTTTGGAGATGCCCGATGAACTGCGGGTTGCACGAACAGAACGGATCGCGGAAGGTAAGGTCTCTGGAAAGCGGGACATGGTGTCAGACTTCTCCTGAATACGGAAGATGCAAGTGATGTAATCAAGACTCTGGGCACGCCCCAACCGCTGAATTATTGGACCAAAATCAGGAACAGGCGGCGTCGCAGGCAACAAATACGGCATGGCTCAGAAAACAGTGCAGTTAAGCTAGGAATATCAGCCACATCCCTCAAATAACCGTTGTTCTTCAGAAAAGTTCTCTTGAACAGCGCTTTGAACAGCGATGCGATGCCGGTCGCTCCAGCGGGTAGCTCAAGCCGTTCGCTTCAATTCAGCGGGACTGAGATGACCAAAGCTTAAAATCGTAGCCAGAGCAAAATCTTCAAGACGGGCGGCTCCAGCGGTGTAAAGAAGGTTGTTACCCACTGACACAGCACCGGAATTATGTGGCAAGTTTGGGAGCAGCAGTCATTGGCGCAAGAGGATTGGGCATGCCGACCTATCGATATGGTGGAAAGCAAGGACAGGTCCATGAGCTTGCCGTGAGCGATGCGTTCATGGTCGTACGTACCCGTAGCCGCAAATCTCTCTTCGGCACTCGGCCCTATGAAACCGCCTCAATCTCTCACCAGTCACGCAACATTCTGTCGCGCTTTGAGCTGGTTAATAAATTTCGCAGTGCTGGTGTTGAAGTCCTGCGTGCTAAGTCCAATGAGGATGGTCTTGCCTTCCGTGATGAAGCCCGAGCGGCGCTGAAGGCCGAAAACGAAATTCAATTCGCGGGGCGGGTCCTGGTGGAACCCAGTGCCCAGCTCCCCGTGCTCTACACCGAAAATCTATTTCTTAAATTCCGAGGACGCGAGTCCAATGAAAAATGCGAAGCGCTGATGGCCGACTACGGCTTGCAGGTGAAGCGATCGCTCTCCTTTGCCCGTAATGCCTACTTCGTTGCTGCGCCTGCCGACACAGGACTCGCCATTTTCGAAATGTCCGAGCGCTTACTGAATGAGAACATCGTTGATCTGTGTCATCCAGAACTTGTCTGCGAAAACCGCCAGCGTCAGCTGTCTGAGCCTCAAGCCTTTCCTCAGCAGTGGCATCTACAACCCAGCGTTGTTAATGGCAACAATATCGATGCCCATGCCAATGTTGTCAACGCCTGGGAGATTGCCCAGGGGGAAGGCACCGTCATTGCCGTGATTGATGACGGATTTGATTTGGAACACGAGGAGTTTAGTTCTGTTGGCAAGATCGTCTTCCCACGAGATGCTACCGGGAATGATGGGGATCCAAGCCCTGGCCGACGCGATAATCACGGAACGGCCTGCGCAGGCGTTGCCTGTGCCGACGGCAATTTTGGCGCGACGGGCGTTGCTCCGAAGGCAAAACTCATGCCCATTCGCTTAGCGTCCGGACTCGGCTCCATGGCTGAGGCTGAAGCCTTTGCCTGGGCGGCTAAAAATGGTGCTGACATCATCTCCTGTAGTTGGGGACCGCCGGACGGTGTGTGGTTTGACCCCAACGATCCCGGTCATAATCGCGTTGTACCCCTGCCAGATTCCACGCGGCTGGCCATCGAATTTGCGCTTAATCAGGGGCGCGACGGCAAAGGTTGTGTCATCTGTTTTGCCGCTGGGAACGGCAATGAAAACGTCGAGAATGATGGCTATGCCAGTTTCGATAAGGTGATTGCGGTGGCTGCCTGTAACGACTTTGGTACCCGCAGTGCCTACAGTGATTTTGGCGATTCGGTCTGGTGTACTTTTCCCAGCAACAATGGTGATCCCTCGCAAACGGAGGGCATTTGGACCACCGATCGCTCGGGGAATGGCGGCTACAACTGGGGAAGCGATCGCCTAGGTGATGCCGACGGCAACTACACTAATTCCTTTGGTGGTACGTCCAGTGCCTGTCCTGGGGTGGCGGGGGTGGCCTCACTCATTCTGTCGCGAAATCCATCGTTGCGATGGGAGCAGGTCCGAGAAATCTTAAAAAATAGTTGCGATCGCATCGATGAAGCAGAAGGCCAATACGACAAAGACGGTCACAGCCCTTTCTACGGCTATGGCCGCGTCAATGCTCGCAGAGCCGTTGAATTAGCCGAACCGAGTCAATCCGCACCGGTTTCAATTTACCAAGCCGTGCAAGATGTTCCCATTCGTGACCTGCGCACCGCTTCACTGTCTCTGACCGTGCCAGAAGGTCAGCCCATCAAGGCTCTCACGGTTAGCGTCAACCTCGAACATACGTACATCGGCGATTTGATCCTCACCTTACAACCGCCAAAAGTGCTTGGGATTGCACCCATCAAGCTGCACAATCGCGAGGGTGGGGGCATGAACCACATCAAAAAGACCTACGATGTGGCAATGGTGCCAGAACTTGATCAATTTTCTGGGCAAGACCCCCAGGGCATTTGGCTCTTAGAAGTTATGGATCTCGCTCGCTGGGATACGGGGGTAATTCGTAGCTTTTCGCTGGAAATAGAAATGCAGTAAGCAACTCCCCTTGTCAAACAACAAGAGGAGTTGTATCTCTGATTGAAAATGAGCCCACATCATCAAAGATTGGGCCCATGATCGATAAAAGCGATCGCACTCACAGAAAACAGATGCCCTAGCTGATCTGCAACTGCGCAGATGAGTTTCTTTTTCCTTCTTTAAGGTTTAGCGAAGGCAGTACAGAGAAGTAAAGCTCAAAGCTTATTCTAGAGACCCAGCAAGGCAAGGATGAAGTCAAAGATTGCCTGTAAAATCTCCACGCTACCTTGGGTCGGAGCAGCGATAGAAGCACCACCTTGAACCTCTCTTGCTACAGAGCGCTCCACCGCGATTTCAGACTGTGCAGTAGCAATAACCTGGGTTGGTGCTGCATGGGCAATAACAGGCTCAACACTATTGTCAGCCTTAAGAGAAGGAGCAGTCATGGTACCTACTAAAGTAGAAACGACAGCACCAAAGGCGAACAGACGGACTTTCATAGATAGCTGAGACATGAGGAACTTCCTTAATGTGGTTCAAACAAATTCAACAGAGCTGAAGCGCAGGAAATATCATCGCCACTAGAACATGAACCCCTCATTGGAGCGCAGGCTCGGAATCGCGCGAATAATTTTCCTGAGCAGCACAAAAATCGTCGATCAATTGCTTGCCGAGCTCTTTATTGCTACTCACAGTTCAAATACTTAAATAAGCAAAAAAGGTACGACGAAGCATTGTCTACAGGCCCAGTAGCACAAGAATGAAATCAAAAATTGCTTGCAGAATCTCCACGCTACCCTGAGTCGGAGCAGCGATAGATCCACCTTCTGCCTCAATCACATGGTCAGCAACCACTGTGGGCTGAGCAACGGCGGACACCTGAGTAGGAGTCGCACTAACAACAGTCATCTCAACGGAGCGTGGGGCATTGAGAGAGGGAGCAGCCATGGTCGTTCCCACAAGCGTGGACATGACGGCGCCGAAGGCAAAGAGGCGGACCTTTGCAGATAACTGAGACTTCATAGAGATATCCTGGGATTGTTGGACGAAGCAATAGAGCAATACCTGAGAAGCTGCTTCGACGCAGCACAGTCTAGCCATCCCAAGCTCGCTAAAACCAACTCACGCTAGAAGCAACAATCGATGCTCCCAGAGCGTTAGAAACGATGCTTAAGGCTGGCCAACCACGAGGTTGCGATCTCAAAATTGAGAAAGACTGTGATGCTAGATAAGTTGAGAAAATTCCTAGCTGCTGGGTGGAATCTTCATCTCCCTTGGACATAACTAACCAGATACATGCCGCTACCGTGATGTCTCTCAGGACACTTTTTTGGCAATTTAAGACATTATGATGAACCGTCGTTCCATCACCGATGGAGCGGGTCATCATAAACCTATAATTACTCTTCAGCTCCTACCTAAAATCCGGAAATTTAGTTGTTTTTACGGTTTTTAGGCATTTTTAAGGATTTAATGAAATTTGTCTCCATTGCTGTTTTTCGTCTAAATCATATCTATACCGATTCTGTGGCTCTCCTCTCAGTTTTAAGTGATCAACGCGATATGGTGTAATTAAAATCACAGAAAAATGAGGGGCAGGTTGCTGGGGCTCAGCGATAGGCAGTGATGCGCATGAAGCGCTTGAAGGCCCTGTGGAAAAAGAAGTTTCGGAGCTGGATTCCTTTTCGCCATCATCGGTACGAATCCCACCAGGCATCGGCCAGCCAAACTGCTCTTGCGCTTTATGAGAAATAGCAGTCCAGATTTGCATTCGTAGAGCTTGAGTCACGGCAGAATCGGTTGTCTCTTCAACAGCATGAAGTTTTCCGCTAATACGAAACTGTTCTCGGGTTTTGGGAAAATACCAGCAGATTTCGCTCCAAGCATTCCGCTGAATCTGCTGATTCTTTTGGCTGCGGCGATCGCTAATCAGTATGAGTGCATCAGAGCCGTCTCGAAAACCACGAAACACAACGGTCCGATTTGCGGGACGACCATCGGGACGCACGGTCGCGAGCTGGAAATAGCGTGAGTTGGCCAGAGCACGGTTGCGGTGCAGGGCCCGGGCCAGCGGTTCTCTCCAAGGTGCTAGCGCCCCTTGGGCTTCATCCTGGTTGCTCATTTGTCGATGACTTGCAAGTTTAGGAAAGCTTGATGGTCTGAAGGATGCCGATCGATTAAGCAGAGCTGTGGAGCCTAAATGTCAGGCAAGTGTCCCCGAGGTGCCAGCATTGATGCTCAGACTTAGACAATGCTTGATTCCCTGCACCACACGATCTTGGGATGCAACATCCAATTCCGGGAACATGGGCAGAGATAAAACTTCTGTCGCGGCCTGTTCTGTCACTGGCAGTGAACCGGCAGCATAGCCCAAGTTGTCGTAGACCTTTTGCTGATGTAGGGGGATGGGGTAGTAGACCATTGAGCTGATCCCCTGATCTTGGAGTTGCTGTTTCATCCAATCGCGACAGTGGCCGGGTTGGCTGCGATCGCACCCTTGCTCCATCTCCTCGCAGAGCGCAGCCCCCTCACAGCGGCTGACCCGAATGGTGTACTGATGCCAAACACTCGTACCGCCGACCCGTACCTGGGGGGCAACGATGCCCGGTAGAGAAGCTAGCAAGTTGCTATAGCGCTGGGCGATCGCCTGACGTTGCTGATTCCAACTCTCGAGGTGACGCAATTTGATCGACAGGATGGCAGCTTGCAATGCATCTAGGCGACTGGTCACGCCGATATCATCGTGGTAATAGCGTTGGGGCATGCCGTGCTCCCGCAGCATGCGAATTTTGTCTGCTAAAGCCGCGTCACAGGTGGTAATCGCTCCACCATCACCGCAGGCCCCCAGATTCTTCGTGGGGAAGAAGCTGAAACAACCAATGTGACCTAGGCCCCCGACTTTCGCTCCACCCCATTCTGCTCCTGCGGCCTGGGCACAATCTTCAACGACATAGAGATTGTGGGCCTGGGCGATCGCTAATAACCGTGTCATATCCACCGGCTGTCCGAATAGATGCACCGGCATCACAGCGCGAGTTCGGGGCGTAATCGCCGCCTCGATTTTTTCTAGATCTAGATTGAAGCTATCCAGGTTTATATCAACAAATACCGGCGTTGCACCCACCGCACTGATCACTTCTGCTGTGGCAAAGAACGTAAACGCAGTGGTGATCACTTCATCGCCGGGACCAATTCCCAACGCCCTCAGCGCAAGGAATAATGCATCTGTCCCAGAGTTGCAGCTAACGCAGTGGTCTGTGCCAATGTAGTCAGCGAACTGTTGTTCAAAGCTATTGACAGTTGCTCCCCCGATATAGCGACCAGAAGCCAGAATCTCTAGCACTGCCGTTTCCACGTCTGTGCGGATGGTTTCGTACTGTTGGGTCAGATCCAGGGGGGGGATATTATTCACGCGGCTTGGGAGGTAGAGCGGGACAGGGTGTCAGGAGAGAAGCAAAACGGACTAAGCAACACCAAAATAGGCTGGTTCGTTGCCCGGAGTCCATTTAATATTGCAGCCAATGCTGGGCTTTTGCTCGGTGCTCACCGGCTGCCCTGTCAATGTCGAATCTAAAGCAGCTCGTAGGTCAGTGCCAGTGACTGCCATGCCATTGCTGGGACGGCTGCTGTCTAACTGGCCCCGGTAAACCAATTGACGCTCGCCATCAAAGACAAAAAAGTCTGGTGTACAGGCAGCTGTATAAGCCTTTGCCGTTGCTTGGGTCTCATCAAAGCAATAGGCAAAGGAAAAGCCAAACTGTTGAGCCTGGATTTTCAATTGTTCGGGCCCGTCCTGGGGATGGGTCTGCAAACTATTCGCACTAATCGCGACGATCCCCAGGGGTTGATCATGATAATCCCGCCCAATGCGAGCGAGTTCCTGCTCAATGTGCTTCACGAAGGGGCAATGCGCACAAATGAACATGACCAACAGCGCTTTCTCTGGAGCAAAGGAAGCCAGGGAGATCGTTTCTCCCGAGGTCACATCGGGCAATGAAAAGTCTGGGGCTGCGGTTCCCAGATCCAACATGGTGGAGGGAGTCAGAGACATAGTGAAAACTTCTTCACAGGGCTGGGTCTATCGTACCGTTGCCCGGTTGCGTTAGTCCGTAGCGTCTGGAACTACAGCCTCTTGAACCTTACCCTAGGGATCACGCCAGAAATGATGCCAGGGATCAGGCTAGGCATCAGGCCAGGGATCGCGCCCTTAAGGACCCGTATGCTCCATGGGCCTATCGTGGGGTAAGAAAGCGCCATGGAACTGAGCACCGTAGCAAAAGGCCTCTCGTAGGTTCGCATCCCGCAGATCCGCATAGCTCAAATTAGCGTAGGAAAGATAGGCTCCACTGAGGGCAGCCCAGCGTAAGTCTGCCGCTTCCAGGTTGGCATGGATCAAGTCTGCCCCCAAGAGTGATGCACCATAGAGATCTGCCTCGGCCAGATCGGAATAGAACAGGAAGGCGAAACGCAAATCTGCATCATGGAAATCAGCCCAGCGCAGATCGAGATGATTGAGGTAGGCACCGCGTAAATTGGGACGCAGGTTGGGGTTTTGCGATCGCCAACGATTCCAAGCTTCAACCCCATGGTGGAGCAATAGTTCAATTTGGAAGCGATCCCCCTGCAATACCGATTCCCCCGGCGTCATCCAGTCTGTTTGGGCTTCCTCGGGTCGTAATACGGGGGGATCTGTGTCTTGTGATGTCTGGGACGGGGTAGGGGCTGGGGTCCAGTCCGGCAAACTCGGTTCATCACGCCATGGCATCGGAACCGATGGCAGATCTGGCTGGGAGGTTCGATGGGCTAATGCCTGTTCAATCGTCATTTCGCCCAGCACTTTTCCCACAGCCGTTGGCGTAATGCTGTAGTTGACAGCCTGAGGATTTGTAGGACTTAAACCATTTACCATGACCTCCCTTGGAAAGGGTTCCAGCCTCACCGATGTTGGCTCCTCCGCTTCCACCACCAGAGTTTCTGCAGACTCAGGCGTAGGGAGCGTCTTGTCTAAAAGGTGATTCGCTTCAAGCTCTGTTGGTATGACCGGAGGGACCGGATTATCGACCCCAGAATCATGGGTTGCAGAATGCGAGGGGACTTCCTCTCCATCGTCGCCGTTCTCGCGATGCTCCAAGGTCTCTAGCATTGAAATTTCAGGCGTTTCAGCTGAAATTTCTAAGGGCTCAGTCTCAGACTCGACCCAAATGTCCTCAAAGCTCTCTTCTCGCTCATCATCTGCCTGTAATGCCTCTGCCTCATCGGCAGCAGCTGGGAGGGGGAGATCGTCATCTTCCCAGCCTTCCTCATCCCAATCTGCTGTGATGGTTCCAACTAACGCCTCTTCATCTGCCCTCTCCTCATCTGGGCCTTTATCAAGACCCCCCTGGGCCTCAGGCAAGTGGCCCTCATTCAGCTGTGGCTCATCAGCCCAATTCTCTCGGCTGGTGACGTTTTCGTGGTCAGATTTTGTATGGGCAGATTTTTCGTTAGCAGACTTTTCATTGCCAGATTTCTCATTGCCAGATTTCTCATTGGCAAGGGCCTGAACCACCTGCCAAAACGCCTCACACTGGCCCAACTCAGCTAAGCCAGGCCCCGTTGGTTCGGGCTGATGCTGGGCGCGTGGGGAGTTTGCAAACTTACCGTAGAGAATGCGATCGCCAGCTTCATTGGTACTCAAACTCCCATGACCAGCAGGTGACGGGAACGTCAAAGCCAGCTCGGCTGCAAGCGCCGTGGGTGCCTCAAATAAAACGCTGACAAATTCTCCCTGGTGATGCTTATTGATAAATCGAGCCTGCTGCTCAAACAACCGCTGCATCACTTGAGGATAGAGGGGCAGGGGAATACCCAACAATGCCCAACCCCGTACGTCCTTGGCACGTCGAAACCGCACGGTGGCCCAAGGGGAGAGAGAAGGGGATGACGTCATATCCTCCAACCTCCTCACCTGCGTATACTTGTAATAGTACAAATATACTTTTTTGAGGCCCTATCTGTCTAGCGAATTAAGCTATCTCCAAAATTCCTCAGGTGCGGCTCACCAAGTGCGGCTCACTAGGTGCTACTTAGTAGGCGCCCGAGTTTTTGTTGAACACGACGGCAATGGTGCGGATGATGAGGCGAATGTCGTACCAAAGGCTCCAGTCCCGTTGGTACTTCAGGTCGAGTTGTACGACATCTTCAAAGTTTTTGACCTGGGAGCGACCATTGACCTGCCACTCGCCTGTCATGCCGGGCTTGATGTCCAGGCGTCGCCACTGGGGAATTTCGTAATGCTCAATTTCATCGAGGGTTGGTGGTCGAGTGCCCACTAGGCTCATCTCCCCACGCAACACATTCCAGAACTGGGGGAGTTCATCGAGACTGGTACGGCGCAGAAACTGACCAATGCGAGTGATGCGGTGGTCCCGATCGTTCTTGAAGAAAGCGCCCTCAATTTGGTTCTTGACTTCGGTCTTTCTGGCTTCTGCGTCCGTCACCATGGAACGGAATTTCCAAATCCGGAAGGGCCGTCCCATCCAGGAGCATCGGGTTTGGCTAAAGAAGATGGGACCACCATCTTCGAACTTGATGGCGATCGCCACCGGTACGCAGACCAAACCAGTGATGCCCAAGCCCACGAGCGCGCCGATAATATCCAGTCCTCGCTTCGCTCTGGAATGGACTGACGGATGGGTCACGATCTCGCTAGGCTGTACCAGATCCCGTGCTTCGTCGGCTGTGAAGCTCTCCTCGATCTGGAAAACCTGGTCCAGCTCAGTCATGGTCAACACCATGCGGACTTGGGGGGAGAGGCCGCGCAAAACTAGCTCTAGGCCATGGGCCTCAGTCATTTTGCGACAGGAAATGAGCGCACCGACGCCGCTACTGTCCATGAACGTCGTTTGGCCAAAGTCAAGAACAACTTGTCTAATCTCTGGTTGATGACAGGCGTTTTCCACCGCCTGCTTTAGCTCCACTGCCTGAGGAACGCTGAAAATCGGAGCCACAGAGAGGACAGAGGGGAGCGGTGTTTGCATTGAAGTACTTAGAGCAGCCCCAGAAGGAGTGGGGGGGGTGGTTAATATACTGTGCTTGGAGTTCGGAAGACCCATAAAAATTCAAAGACGTTCGATGGAGCAATTGGCAGGAGAACCAATTGGGAGGGGATTGAATAGCACCTGACCTCAACAGCACATGGCCCAACATATCTATCTGATATCGACTGAGGCGATATCAGATAGAGAGGAGCGACTGCTGTTCCAAACGTATCTATAGGACTAGGATGCCCAGAAATCTGGTGCTTCCTATTAGCCTTCACGACCAAGTGTCCTAGTTCCGTATCTTAAGTATTAGTTTCAGTTACGAATTAAACAAAAATTGTGAATTTATGGAGAGGATCGAGCAAAATCAATCCAACTTCCATGAAATCCAAAGGGAATCACTACAGGAAGCTTGAGTTTACACCGAGGCGTTTCCCAAGTTTCACTGTCGAGGATCCACAGTTCACTTTGGTGAGAAGATCCGTTGTATATCAGAGACAGGATCCAGCCTTGTTCTGTCTTGGTATTTGAATCTGGCCCAAGTGACCGAGATTCGCGTCCCGCATAGATGGGGCTAAAGGGGTAGTAATGGTGGCCGCAGTCCAGAATGTTGATGGCCTGGGTCTCTGGATTGAGTTGCGCGATCGCACCCACCAGCTCACCACAATTGTCGCGCAAAGCAGTCCCCTCTGCTCCTGAGGAGTGTCCTGCTGAGAATTGTCCTGACTCAGCGATTGTTTTGTTTCCCGTATGGTTCACAAAACCCGTATGGGTCACAAAATAAATCGCTTCAGTTTTCTGCCCCACCTGTCGAGGGGGCACCGCCGGAAACTCACAGGTCCCTTCATACAAGAGACGTTGGGAAATAAGCGCAGCTGTATGAGGGTCAATGGCCATGCGCCAGAGTTGCCCTCCTAAGATGCCATCCACGTAGCCCGCTGCAACAGTCCGGAGTTGTTCATGGACAGAGAAGTCCTCGTAGCGCACCACGTCCACGACGATTTCTCCAGCCTCATTGACATGACCATTGGCATAGTGCCATTGGAACCAAGGCTCCGCAGTGCTGCGGCTGAGAAGGTTTAGGGTTTGGCGATCGAAAATCAAAACTTCCGTGCCCAGCTCTGGTCGCCAAGCCAAGGACTCACTGAAGCTCTTGAGATTCATCAGGGCCGGAACCAATTGCATCCGCACGGGCGGTATGCAAATCAGAACATAGGGACCCGCCAACACCATGTCATGGATGAGCGGTACCCCCCGTAGAGGCAACTGGCTTTGTTGCTGGACCTTGCCGCTCGCATCGCTGCGATAGAGGCAAAGCTGCGTCATGGGCCCCGGTTGAACCGCAAAGTTGAAAATTTCCCCTGTGGTTGGATCAATCTTGGGATGAGCAGAGTAGCTTTGATGGGGCTTGAGGCTCCCGGACAACGTATCTAGACCAAGGGTGTCTAGAGTTTCTAAGTCTAGAGCGTGGGGGAGCCCTCCTTCCCATAGCGCCAATAGGCGATCGGACAGAGGCAACACCGCCGTATTTGCCGCATTTTTGAAGGGTGCTAACATCCGCAGCGGCCAAGCACCGGGGGCCAGCATGCCGTAACTCTTGCTGAGATAGCGAGCGGCCTTCTCTTCCGCTTGGTAACCCGCTGTCTGCACATAGCGGTAGGTCGCGTGGGCCCGTCCGGCCTCAAACTTGACGCCGAGGATTGCCCCATCGCCATCAAACCAGTGGCCGACACGCTGGCCCCCTCGTTCTAAGCGACCCGGTCCATTTTGAAACAAGCGTCCTTGTAGATCTGCGGGGATTTCCCCCTCAATGACTTCAAGCTCTGTGGGCTCAAATTCCGTGGCTGGTTCCCGAATGGCTGCAGACCAAGTCTTCGACCAAGGGGCATTATCGATGAGAGTAGAGGCAATCATGAGGGCAGGAATCGATTCAGCGCTGCTTGCAGTTCTGCTAGTTCTCCCTCAATGTTGCCTTCCTGGGCTGCACGGACAACACATTGAGTCAGGTGCTCATCTAAAATCACACGGGAGACCTTGTCTAGGGCGCCTCGTACCGCTGCGACCTGAATCAAAACATCAGGACAATTCTCCTGCTCTTGAACCATGCGTTTAATGCCGCGAATATGACCTTCAATTCGCGAGAGACGATTCACAATCCGGCGGATCGATTCTTCATCATGGACATGACTATGGCCGGATTGGCCGTGACCGGCGTGAACAGGAGCCGATTGACTACTATGCCCTCTTTGGAGATTAGACGACGGGGGCTGCTGAAGCTGGGATTGGTTTGTGGAGGTCTGCTGAGAACGGCTGCGGGTAGAAGAGGACGATAGCGGCTTGGACGAAGAAGCGGATTTCGATGCACGAGACTTAGCAGATTCGGAACCGTTCATTCAATTTGTTGTGGGGGTGGACTTCGCGTTTTGCGCCGCACCCTGATCTTAACCGCATACTCAGATTGCGGGTTTAGATACCAAAAGATTCCTCGGGAAAGTTTTTTTGGGGAGGAAACCCGTCCCCAAAAATGCTCGTCACCTCAGCTTAGGCTTGTCTAAACTAGAACATGAGGCTGGCCGCGATGCTGTAGAAGCTCCGTGGAGCGATGCATCGGAGCACTATATCCGGGTTGCCCATGAAGCCATCTCATCCGTTGTTTTCTTCTCAGTTGGTCGATTTCAGAATCCCATGCGAGTTTCCAAATCCTCTTCTTCTCGTTTTCGCCGGACTCGGCGCCAGTTTGCCACCCACGTCATGGCCCTAGTCATGGGTATCTTGCTCACCATGGGCAGCTTGAAGGTGATGCCAACCCAAGCCAGCCCCATGAATGAGTCTTCGCTGAACAGCGTTAATACCGTTGCTCAGGCCTCGCCTAGTGTCATCAATTCCTCCAAGCAGACTTTGGCTGCTGTGCCCACAGGGGGACATAGCTTTGTCGCCGATGCCGTCCAACAGATTGGTCCTGCTGTCGTGCGGCTAGACACAGAACGGACGGTCACCCGTAATCTGGACCCGATGTTCGACGATCCCTTTTTTCGCCGCTTCTTTGGGGATGATTTTTCCGGTGGATCTCCCCGGGAACAGCTCCAGCGTGGCCAAGGCTCTGGTTTTATCGTGGACAGCAAAGGCATTATTTTGACCAATGCCCATGTCGTCGAAAAAGCTGACAGTGTTGCAGTTACGTTGACTGATGGCCGTGAGTTTGAGGGCACGGTTCAGGGCGTCGATAAACTCACGGACTTGGCTGTTGTTAAGGTGAATACCAAGGGGGAATCGCTTCCCGTTGCGAGCCTGGGTAATTCCGAAAATATTGAAGTGGGAGACTGGGCAATCGCCATTGGTAATCCCCTTGGCCTCAACAATACGGTTACCCTGGGCATCGTTAGTACCCTCAGCCGTTCTAGCAATGATGTTGGCATTCCTGATAAGCGTCTGGAGTTCATTCAGACCGATGCTGCCATCAACCCCGGCAACTCCGGCGGCCCCCTTGTCAATGGTCGTGGTGAAGTCATCGGCATCAACACTGCCATTCGTGCTGACGCGATGGGGATCGGCTTTGCGATTCCGGTGAACAAAGCGAAGGATATTGAGGCGCAGCTCCTGCGCGATGGCAAAGTAACCCGCCCCTATGTCGGCATTCAGATGGTCAGCCTCACCGCAGACGACGCTCGCGAAAACAATAGCGATCCAAACTCGGATTTCCTCGTTCCTGAAGTAGATGGTGTTCTGGTGGTGCGAGTGCTGCCCAATACTCCCGCTGCATCAGCCGGTCTTCGTCGTGGTGACGTTATTACCAGCATCGACGGCCAGGGTGTCGATAGTGCAGGTGAGTTACAAAAGCGGGTGGAAGCCGCTGGTGTTGGGCGATCGCTGAAGTTCGAAGTCCAGCGACGTAACCAAACCAAAACCATCATGGTCAAAACGGCAGAACTTGAGGACTAGGAACGATTGTAGAGTGCTCGTCCATTATGCTGGCGATCGCTCTGCAACTCACATCTCTTTTGGATTCAACTGTGCTGCGTAAGTGAAAAAAGCCCCACCTCTCAATGAGGTGGGGCTTTTGGTTGAGTAACCTGCAAAGTCTCAAAGAACTCGTCAGATGCATCCGCTTCTCATGGGGAGAAGTGGATGTCTCTGAGATGGTGACTCGGCCTAAGCCTTGGAGTTGTCGTCGATGAGTTCTTCGTCATCCAGAATGAGGCGACGCTCGCCGCCGCCGCTTTGGCCCGGTACATCGACCCCCAAGGGGCGATCGCCTAAGCCACTGTTGTCGATCCCGTAGGCCCGCGCCGTCGCATCATCTAGCACGACATCCTTCAGCCCAGACTCATCAGGCAAAATACCCGTGCCGTCATAGCCAAAGTCAAAGTCTGAGGGTTGCGTAATGCTCTCCTCGTAAGCATTAAAACCGGTACCTGCTGGGATTAGACGACCAATGATGACGTTCTCCTTCAGGCCACGCAACCAGTCGGACTTGCCTTGAATCGCCGCCTCGGTCAGGACGCGAGTTGTCTCCTGGAAACTGGCCGCAGAGATGAAGCTATCGGTGTTCAGCGAAGCCTTGGTAATACCCAGTAGGACCGGCGTATATTCCGCTGGCGCACCACCCGTAATCGCCATGGCCTGGTTGACCTGATCCACCTGACGCAATTCCACTAGCTCACCTGGCAGCATTGTGGTGTCACCACCGTCATCAATGCGTGCCTTGGAACTCATCTGACGAACAATCACCTCGATGTGCTTGTCAGAAATATCAATACCCTGGGATTGATACACCGTTTGGACTTCATTCACTAGGAAGGACTGCACCTTTTCTAGACTTGCGAGGGAAGCTTCATAGGTATTGAGCTGCTCACGGAAGTGGGTGTAGAAAATGTCCAGAATTTCGTGGGGGTTGGAAGGACCATCCGTCAGAGGCTCTGCAGAACCGACCTGTTGACCATCCACAACCATCAGACTCTTCTGGTTCGGGTTAATCGGATAATCCGCCACCGTACCATCGGCCTCAATGATCTTGACCTCTACCATATCGTCCACGTCGTAAACCACCTGAGCCGTGCCAGGACGAACGGCCAAGACGCAAGCTTCCTTGGGTTTGCGAGCTTCTAGTAGCTCCTCAATTCTCGGTAGACCCTGGATGATATCGCCGGTCTTGGCTCGCTCAAACACGAGCAGTACCAGGTTGTCACCCCGTTGCACCAAGCTGCCGTCCTCAACGTGGAGCACTGCACCGGGAGAGACGCGATAGGGGCGCGCTGTACGAATCGCCACGCTGTCACTCTTCACTTCGACGACACAGCCGGAGTCTTCGAGGGGAACGCCGTCGGCAATCTCCATGCCAGCCACCAACAGGTCACCTTCTTTAACGGTTGGTGTCTTGCCGTGGGTAGAAATTTCGGTCCGATCGATTTCCCGTTCAATGAGGATGCGGCGGACAGCTTCAGCACCTTCACGAATACCCCGCACAACCCCAGATTCCTTACAGAGACTTTCGGTGCGGGCAACCACAGCTCCAGACTTAATTTCTTCGCCATCGCCTACCAGGAGGCGAGTCTTGGTACTGCCCTGCATCGTGTCCGCTGCGATGTCGCGTCTTAGCACAAGGGATTCAAGAATCACCATCTGCAAGCGCAATGTCTCGGGATCAGACGCATCAGGCTTGAGCTCGATATCAGCTAAAATCTGTGCGGTGTCCATTTCCATGGACAGTACAAGCTGAGTCCGCATCAGGTACAGACCGTCCACAGACTTAACCCGCTCACCATCCTTATAGGGAAGACGCTGGATCACCTTCAGGCTGATAGAGCGACCATCGCCATCGCTGGCTTTCTGACTGGGCAGCGCCGGCTCATCGGGAACGGAGTACTCCACCACGGGGCGCAAAAGTACCGCATCTCCCTCAGGCATCACGACCTGATCGACATAGCGCATCTCCTCAACGGAGACTCCAGGCAGCACTTCTTCACCAGGATTTGCAAAGGCACCGCTCTTGACCTTCAGCGCCTTGGGATCATCCAGCATGTGAAGATTGCCCGGCTTGACGACAATCTCGCGCAGAATGTCATTTTTCTGCGTGACTTCGACAATACCGCTGCTGTTACAGAAGACATCTTTAACGACCTCAGTGCCAGCTTCCACAAACTGGCCGTCTTCCACCATCAGCAGTGAAATATCCTTATTGACCTCATGGGCCTCTTCAGGAATCCACAGCAAGGTACCGCCCTTTTGCACGGTATAGCCCTGCTTGGACTTGCCCTTCTTGCCCACTTCGACGCCAGCATATTTGATGATGCCACCGGTTTGGGTGCGATAGGTTTCACTGATCAGTTCAGCCACGACCTGGCCATCGACGACCTTGGTACCGGGGGTGGTGTTGAGATTGAATTGTTGACCATCGTCGGTCTCCAGTACATAGTGCTCACCGCCCTGGGATATCTCAGCATGAACCTTGGCTTGATCGAGCACCACAGATGCGGTGATGATCTCGACTTCGCGGTTGCCGCTGTCCTTTTTCGGTAGGCGGACAATACCGCCATGTTCACTGGTTAGGCGGGTTTCTGAAATAACATCTTCAGCGCTAATCTTGTCGCCGTTCTTAACGGTTGGTTCAGCACCAGGGGGCAGGTTATAGACCTCACCAGACAGGACCCAAATCAAGCCACCACGCTGTGCAACGCGGGTGATGTTGCCCTGGCGGTCTTTTTTCTCTTCCGCTGCAATATCAGCAAACTGAATTTCGCCAGCGAGGTCGGTGGTGACGTCCTTGGTGGCTTTCTCCGTTGAACGGCGTGTGTTACCGCCGACAGGAATCTCGGCGACCCTGCCCAACTTCTTCACGGCATCGCCATCCTTAACAAAGATGCTTGAGCCTTGGACAACCCGAACAACTTGCTTACGGCTGCTGCCAACAATATTGATCTCAAAGTTGCTCTCGGCCATGAGTGCTTCTTCACCGTGACGGGTGCGGAAGGGGCGGGTGCGAGCTTTCTTGGAGAATTCGACCGTACCTTCGGCTTTGGAGCGCTCTAGGCGGGCGACCTCACCGGTAAAGACGCCACCGGTGTGGAAGGTACGCATGGTGAGCTGAGTACCCGGTTCACCGATGGACTGGGCTGCAATGATGCCAACCGCTTCACCCATGTCAACCAGGTGACCGTGGGCGAGGCTCCAGCCATAGCAAAGCTGACAAACCGAGCGGGCCGCTTCGCACGTCAGGGGAGATCTGACAAAAACGCCCTTGACGCCAGATTTTTGAATTTTCTCGCAGAACTCCGCATCCAGGTCTTGGTTGCGGGCAGCGACAACTTCGCCCGTTTCAGGATGGATTACATCTTCGCCAATGACTCGGCCAAAGAGGCGATCGCCCAACGCAATGCGCGTGCGGTTACCATCCATCATTGCCGTCACGGTACGACCGCGCACTGTTCCACAGTCATGCTCCCGAACAATCACATCCTGGGAGACGTCCACGAGACGACGGGTCAGATATCCCGAGTCAGCAGTACGCAGCGCCGTGTCCACTAGACCTTTACGAGCACCGTAAGAGGAAATAATGTACTCGGTTACCGTCAGACCTTCCCGGAAATTGGTCTTAATCGGAATATCGATGATCTCACCCTGGGGATTCGCCATCAGGCCGCGCATGCCGACCAACTGACGAACCTGGGAGATGTTACCCCGTGCTCCAGAGAACGCCATCATGTAGACGGAGTTGAGTGGATTGTTCTTGGTGAAGTTCTCAACGACCTGGTCCTTGAGTTCCTCGGAGGTAATACTCCAGGTGTCAATGACCTTTTGGAAGCGTTCTACCTCGGTGATTTCACCGCGGCTATACCGAGATTCTGTGTCGCGAATCTCTTCATCCGCAGCCTGGAGCATCTCCTTCTTTACATCGGGGACTTTGAGGTCATCCACACTGATGGAGACACCGGCTCGTGTTGCGAACTTGAATCCCAAGTCCTTCAGTTTATCCGCCACCTGAGCGGTTCGCGCTGTGCCGTGGTTAATGAAAGACCAGGCAATCAGCTTTTTGAGCTGTTTTTTATCGATGACACGATTGTGAAAAATCGCCTTCGTTGCCTGCTCGGATCCGTTTTGCTCTGCCATTACTCTGCTGCCTCGCCGCGCTCAACCAAACTGTTTCATTGCTGTAACCCAGAAAATTCCCCGAGGGGAAGATGTCCCCCAAGGAATTCTGTGAGGCTGTCCCCAGCCTGCCGCCCTGGCTAACTGGCCAGTACGTCGTGGAGAGTCTTGTTCAAGATGACCCGTCCCGGTGTTGTGTAGATGTACTGGGAAATTAAGTTACCCTCAGCATCCTTGCGAACTCGTCTGTATTCGTAGGTTTCAGTGGTGATGCCATCATCGGTTTTCTGGACATCCTTGGGTTCGCCCTCGTCTTCAGACATGACCATGTCGCCGTCGAAACGGACCCACACATAAGCGTGAATGCCGATGAGATCCTGGTCATAGGCCATCTCCACATCATCCAAGGATGCAAAGTAACGGCCTTCGCCCCGTGTATCACTGCGATTCTCCGCCGTCAGGTAATAGCAGCCGAGGACCATATCCTGACTCGGCGTAATGATCGGCGTGCCCGTAGCGGGAGACAGAACATTGTTGGAGGCCAACATCAGGAGACGCGCCTCGGACTGAGCTTCCAGGGAGAGCGGCACGTGAACCGCCATCTGGTCGCCGTCGAAGTCAGCGTTGAACGCGGGACACACTAAGGGGTGTAGCTGGATGGCACGACCCGGTACCAGGATGGGCTCAAAGGCTTGGATACCCAGACGGTGCAATGTCGGTGCTCGGTTGAGCATGACGGGGTGACCGTCAATGACCTCTTCGAGCACTTCCCAGACCATGGGGTCGCCCTTTTGAATCATCTTTTTGGCAGCCTTGATGTTGTTCACCAAGCCCTGACGGATCAAGCGGTGAATCACAAAGGGTTGGAATAGTTCGATCGCCATCTCCCGAGGCAGACCGCACTGGTGAATTTTCAGGTTAGGACCGACAACAATGACGGAACGACCGGAGTAGTCAACGCGCTTACCCAGCAAGTTCTGACGGAAGCGACCCTGCTTACCTTCAATAATGTCGGACAGGGATTTCAGGGGTCGGTTGTTGGCGCCTACCACTGTGCGACCACGACGACCATTGTCAATCAGCGCATCGACGGCTTCCTGGAGCATCCGTTTCTCGTTACGGACGATGATCTCCGGCGCAAGAATCTCCTGTAGACGGGCCAAACGATTGTTGCGGTTAATCACTCGGCGGTAGAGGTCGTTCAGGTCGGAGGTGGCAAAACGGCCACCGTCTAGCTGAACCATCGGCCGGAGGTCCGGGGGAATAACCGGAATATATTCCAGCACCATCCAGTCGGGGCGGGAGCCTGTCGCAATGAAGTTGTCGATGACGCGCAGGCGTTTGATGAGCTTGGCGCGCTTCTGACCTTTGGAAACTGCGATGGTTTCCCGTAGTTGTTCAGCTTCGGTTTCCAGGTCGAGATCCTGAAGTAGACGCTGGAGTGCTTCTGCACCAATGCCGACTTCGATACCTTCGAGATCCGATTCTTCGCCGTAGATCTGCTCTTCCAGCTCCATCCACTGGTCTTCGTTGAGCAGTTGCTTGAGCTGAAGATCGGGGTGATTGCCAGGATCCAACACCACGTAAGCGTTGAAATAGACAATCTGTTCCACATCCCGCAGGGGCATATCCATCAAGATCGCGATGTAGCTCGGGATGCCCTTGAGATACCAAACGTGGGCGACTGGGGCTGCCAGCTTGATGTAGCCCATGCGGTGACGGCGGACGCGGGACTCAGTGACCTCGACGCCACAGCGCTCGCAAACAATGCCCCGGTGACGCACACGCTTATATTTGCCGCAGTGGCATTCCCAGTCCTTGGCAGGGCCAAAGATGCGCTCACAGAAAAGCCCGTCCATCTCAGGCTTTAGTGTGCGGTAGTTGATCGTCTCAGGCTTTGTTACTTCACCGACGACTTGGCCATTGGGGAGCGTACGCTCACCCCATTGGCGAATTCGGTCAGGGGAGGCCAGTCCGATTTTGACGTAATCAAAGCGTTGTTCTAGCTTCGGCATCAGTTTCCTTAGGTAATCTCGCGTTCGGGGCGGGGGAAAGGCTGTTTAGGGGATTGCGGGGATCTGCGATCGCACCAGTTCAAGTGACAGAGACTGAAGCCACACAACAGATCCAATGCATGCAGGAGGAGTACATCAGATTGGCAAGGGTTGGGGCGCAAACCTTCAGGCTTTACGACGAGGACCCAAACCCTTGCTCCAAGCACTACACCTGAGGAGGAGCACTGCTCTCTTCAGCAGGCGCATTCTCCTCGCGGCTGATCGACTCATAGGTCGGACGATTCGGCGCACGACGGCCACCGACATCCACCATCAGATCAACCTCGGTATCGCGCTCAAGCCCATCACTCTGGGTATCGAGCTTATGCACGGCGATGTCCAGACAGAGGGACTGAAGCTCGCGCATCAATACCTTGAAGGATTCTGGCGTACCCGGCTTAGGAATGGCCTTACCTTTGACGATGGCGTTGAGTGCTTCGTTGCGACCCTGCATATCGTCGGACTTCACCGTGAGCAGTTCCTGCAGGGTGTAAGCGGCACCAAAGGCTTCAAGGGCCCACACCTCCATCTCACCGAAGCGCTGACCACCCTGCTGTGCCTTACCACCCAGAGGCTGCTGGGTAACCAAGGAGTAGGGACCGGTGGAGCGGGCATGAATCTTGTCATCCACGAGGTGAACCAGCTTGAGCATGTAGGCTTTGCCCACGGTCACCGCGCGATCGAAGGGCTCACCCGTACGACCGTCATAGACCTGAATTTTGCCGGGGTCATTCTCGTTGTAAATCCAGTCCTGGCGCTGCTTCTTGCGAGCAGCCTCCAGCTTGCCGTGGACGGTCAGGCGGGAGGCCTCTTCCCCGTGCATCTCGTCAAACGGCGTGAGCTTAAAGCGAGTGTTGAGGTTGTGGCCAGCCCAACCCATCAGGCACTCAAACACCTGACCCACGTTCATGCGAGACGGTACACCCAGAGGATTGAGCACGATGTCCAGCGGCGTGCCATCGGGCAGATAGGGCATATCTTCCACCGGCAGGATCCGGGAAATGATGCCCTTGTTGCCGTGGCGTCCGGCCATCTTGTCACCCACCTGAATCTTGCGCTTTTGGGCCACGTAAACGCGGACAACCATGTTGGCGCCAGGAGGTAGCTCGTCGCCTTGTTCACGGGTGAAGACGCGAACGTCTACCACGCGGCCTTTTTCACCGTTCGGGACCCGTAGGGAGTTATCGCGCACGTCCCGCGCTTTTTCACCAAAGATGGCTCGCAGCAGTTTTTCTTCCGGCGGCTGATCCGATTCACCCTTCGGTGTGACTTTGCCCACCAGGATGTCGCCGGAACCGACCCAAGCACCGACGCGGATGATGCCGCCTTCGTCGAGGTGACGCAGGGAATCCTCTCCGACGTTGGGAATTTCCCGCGTGATTTCCTCAGGTCCAAGCTTGGTTTGACGCGCCTCAATCTCAAATTTCTCAATGTGGATTGAAGTGTAGACATCATCATGGACGAGGCGCTCGCTCAGGAGGATGGCGTCCTCGTAGTTGTAGCCTTCCCAGGGCATGTAGGCGACCAAGACGTTCTGGCCCAGGGCTAGCTCGCCCCCTTCTGTGGCAGAGCCATCGGCCAAGACTTGTCCGACTTCGACTTCGTCTCCCTCAAAGGCGAGGGGACGCTGATTCAAGCAGGTGTCTTGGTTGGAACGCTGATACTTTTGCAGCGGGTAGACAATGTCTTCACCCGTGTCAGACCGAACAATGACTTGGTTGGCATCGACGTAGGTGACCCGGCCAGGGGTACGACTGACGATGACCATGCCAGAGTCTCTCGCAGCCTGGGTCTCAAGACCTGTGCCCACAAGGGGACGCTCGGGGCGCAGCAGCGGCACTGCCTGACGCTGCATGTTCGAACCCATCAGGGCACGGTTAGCATCGTCGTGCTCCAGGAATGGAATCAACGATGTCGCCACCGAAATAATTTGAACTGGCGACACCGCGACATAGTCCACCTGATCCGGTGTGGTTTCGGTGAAGTCCTGGCGATAGCGCACCGGAACTGTTTCACCGCGGATGTAGCCATTTTCATCGGTCGTGACATCACCCGGCGCAACACGCAGGTCGTCCTCTTCATCCGCCGTCATGTACTGCGGCGCAATGTCCATGCACAGGCGACCGTTCTCGACTTTGCGGAACGGCGTCTCGATGAAACCGTAATCGTTGACCCGAGCGTGGGTCGCCAGGGAACCAATCAGACCGGCGTTGGGACCCTCCGGCGTTTCAATCGGGCAAATGCGGCCGTAGTGAGAGGGGTGAATATCACGTACGGCAAAGCCTGCGCGTTCACGGGTCAGACCACCGGGACCCAAGGCGCTGAGACGACGCTTGTGCGTCAGCTCTGCCAGCGGGTTCGTCTGGTCCATAAACTGGGACAGCTGGGAGGAGCCAAAGAACTCCTTAATCGCAGCGACCAACGGTTTGGGGTTCACCAAAGAAGCGGGCGTCAATGAGTCCGCATCGGAAACGGTCATGCGTTCACGGATGATGCGCTCCAGACGGTTGAGACCCACGCGCACTTGATTCTGCAACAGCTCGCCCACTGAGCGCACGCGTCGGTTGCCCAAGTGGTCGATGTCGTCGATGTTGCCGATATCAAACTCAAGGTTGATCAGGTAGTCGATCGCCGCCAAGATATCCTGCGGTGTCAGTACCCGCATGGTGTCAGGCACTGTGAGATGCAGCTTGCGATTGAGCTTGTAGCGACCGACACGCCCCAAGTCGTAGCGCTTCGGGTCAAAGAAACGAGATTCCAGTAGCTGGCGACCCCCAGTCACTGTCGGAGGCTCACCGGGACGCAGCTTCCGATACAGCTCCATCAACGCTTCGTCTTCGTTGAACTGGCCTTCTTTCTCGATGGTTTTCTGGAAATACTCAGGGTGACGCAGCGCATCAAAGATTTCGTTGTCGTTCAAGCCCAAGGCTTTGAGCAGAACCTGAGCCGACAGCTTGCGGGTCTTATCAATGCGGACCCAGACCAAGTCATTCTTGTCGGTCTCAAACTTGAGCCAAGCACCCCGGTTGGGGATCAGGCTGGCGTTGTAGGTACGACGACCGTGCTTATCTGTCTCGGACTTGTAGTAGACCCCTGGACTGCGAACAATCTGATTGACGATGACACGTTCTGCGCCATTGATGATGAACGTTCCCCGCTCAGTCATCAGGGGCAGGTCACCAATAAAGACTTCTTGCTCCTTAATCTCCCCGTTTTCCTTGTTGATCAGACGGGTTGGAACATACAACTGAACGGCATAGGTGCCATCACGACGCTTCGCTTCGTCAACGTCGTACTTTGGTGGCTTCAACTTGTACTGTTGTCCGAGGAAATGAAGCTCTAACTTGCCCGTATAGTCTGTGATGGGAGAGAAGCTTTCAAGCTCCTCGATCAAGCCATCGGAAAGGAACCAACGAAAGCTCGCCCGCTGAATCTCCACCATATCCGGCAGAACAAACTGAGCGGGTGCAACGGTGATCTGGTCAGTCATGCGTCTCCTCGATCGGGTCACGCCTGGGCGCAACCGTAGATTTTACAGTATTGGGGGTCTACTTCAATCCTACTTCAAAGTCAACCTTGACATTGAAGAGAAGTGATCTTCTTGAAAACACCGAGGGCGATCGCCCTCGGTAGAGCATTAAATATTGCTAGGGCTAATGAAAATGCATCAGTACATCGGGCATCGGTAAATCGGGATGCAGGTGGCAATGAGTCATAACTCAGTTGTTGAGATGACAAGAAACTGAGGCGCTGACAGCGTCAGCCCACGGATGCAGCCTGGACAGTGGGTTTCGTCGGCAAACGAAATAAATCAAAGGCATTGCGAGTTGTCTGCTCAGCCAACTCCTCCACCGGAATTTGTCGCAGCGCGGCCACTTGATGAGCGACGTGGGCGACAAAGGAAGGTTCATTACGCCGTCCCCGCTTGGGGACAGGCGCAAGAAAAGGGCAATCGGTCTCAATGAGGAGACGATCGCTTGGAACCATCGCAGCTGAAGCTTTGATTTGCTCGGCTTTCTTGAACGTGACGGTGCCACTGAAACTGATGTAAAACCCAAGGTCTAGAAATGACTGGGTTTCATCAGGGTTGCCACCCCAGCAGTGCATGACTCCACGCACGGGCCCATGAACTTCAACAAATCGACGTAGCTGCTCCGCCATTGCATCCGCAGCATCACGACAGTGAATAATGACCGGCAGGTCAAGCTCGCGGGCAATGTGGAGTTGAGCATTTAGAGCTTCGTGCTGAAGCTCAATTTGGTCTGATTTGAAGAAGTCCAGCCCCGTTTCGCCAACTGCCACAACCCGAGAATCTGATTGTGCCAACTGATGAATCTTCTGCCCGAGTTCAGGTGTCCATTGGTCTACATCGAGGGGATGTAGACCAACGGCAAAAGACAACTCCGGGAATCGATCGGCGATCGCCCGAATCTGCTCGAACTCCTTAGGCTCGACGCAAGAATGCACCAAACGGATGACCCCAGCCTCGCGCCACCGCTGGGCGACAAGGTCAAGGTCATCCTGGAAACTATCAAAGGACACGTGGACGTGGGTATCGACCAACTGCATAGGCAACAGCACTCTAGCGGACCAAAAGTCAGTGGAGCCCTTGCTCAAATCAGCAAAGGGCTCGCTCGTTAGGTCTGCTTAGGATGCAGGAGCGGGTTCAACCTGCTTCTTGTAAATTCGAGCCAAGCGGGCCTTACGGTTTGCACCCGTGTTCTTGTGATACACGCCACGCTTAACCGCTTTATCAATCTTGCTATAGGTAGCAGACATGGTTGCGGAAACTTCCTTCTTGGTATCATCACTGGGAGAGGCTTCATAGGCCTCCACCGCAGCAAGATACTTCTTCGTCAAAGTCTTAACGGCAGACTTGTAAGACTTATTGCGCAGACGGTTGCGCTCTGAAATTGCTACTCTCTTGATGGCAGACTTGATGTTAGCCACGGGTTACCCTAGATCGACGCTCTACGAACGCTCAATTATCACACAAAAATGTGAGCTTTTGTACAGACTTTGTTGATTTCTCTTGCTCTAGAGCTGAATGAACGACTGCAGCCCCTGATGTGACGACCGTCTAGCTCTTTACACTGCTTAGGCAGAAACGTTGGTCATCGAAAAACCAAGCTAAGCTTAAAGAAATTGTTTTGTGGGGCTCAACCCTAAATACAGAGAGTTACATGCTGCGAATCGTCAATCACTGGTCGGGTGGGGCAGAGGCAGAGCTACAACGCATCTGCGATCGCACCCATGACAGTTCATCAGCCAACGCGGAAGCCACGGTTCAAAAAATCATTCAGGAAGTCCAGCGTCGCGGCGATGCTGCTCTCCTGGACTATTCCCAGGAATTTGATGGTGTAACCCTCACGGCGGACAAGCTTCGGGTCTCAGAGGCGGAACTCGCATCGGCCTATGAGAAGGTGCCCAAGGAATTTGTCGATGCGGTTCAGGTTGCCCACGCCAATATCCAGTCGTTCCACGAGCAGCGCGTTCCCAAGAGCTGGGTCAAGTTTGGCGACGATGATGTGGTCTTGGGCAAGCGGTACACGGCAGTGGATGTGGCAGGACTGTACGTACCTGGCGGTAAGGCGTCCTATCCCAGTACTGTGCTGATGAATGCTGTCCCTGCCACCGTGGCTGGGGTCGAGCGTCGGGTCATGGTTACTCCCCCGAGTCGGGATGGCAGCCTCAATCCAGCGGTGCTTGTGGCGGCCCAGGTTGCAGGTATCAGCGAGATTTACCGTGTTGGTGGGGCTCAGGCGATCGCAGCCCTCGCCTACGGTACCGAAACAATTCCGCCGGTCAACGTGATTACGGGCCCCGGCAATATCTATGTCACCCTCGCGAAAAAGATTGTCTATGGGCGGGTTGGCATTGATTCCCTGGCGGGGCCTTCGGAAGTCCTGATCATTGCGGATGAGTCCGCGAATCCGGCCCATGTGGCCGTGGATATGTTGGCCCAAGCCGAGCACGACACCCGGGCCGCCGCTATCTTGATTACGACCAGCGAAGCGTTGGCCCAGGCGGTGGTGGAGGAAGTGGTGGCCCAGCTTGAGCAGCATCCTCGACGGGAGATCACTGAAAAGGCGATCGCAAATTACGGCCTGATTATTGTTGCGAGAGACCTTGATGACGCCGTTGCCCTCTCAAACCAATTTGCGCCGGAACACCTAGAACTAGAAGTGGACGATCCCTGGGCGTTGATGGAAGGCATTCGTCACGCCGGAGCCATTTTCTTGGGAAGCTCCACACCCGAAGCGGTCGGAGACTACCTAGCGGGGCCGAACCACACGCTGCCCACTTCAGGTGCGGCTCGCTATGCCTCAGCGCTGGGGGTTGAGACCTTTATGAAGCATTCCAGCATCATCCAGTACTCGCCCAAGGCTTTGGAGAAGATGGCCGGTTCCATTGATACCCTCGCCACGGCGGAGGGCCTGTTTTCCCATGCGGAATCGGTACGTCTGCGTCAGCAGCGTAGTCCGGAATCAGAGAACTAGAGCAGGCTGAGTTCAAGGCCTGCGTTTAAAGCCTGAGTTCAAAGCCTGCGTTTAAAGCCTGCGTTTAAAGCCTGAGTTCACTGCCGTGCTCCTAAAGTCTCCAGTGTCTTGGCGTTTCCCGTCGCGGTTTCCTGTCGCGTTTGAGGCCTGGGCACTGAATCCGTTGCTAGCTGCGCTGTTGGTGAATAAACTGCCGGAGCCGCAGCAAGCTCCAGGTGTGGCCGAGCTGAAGCGGCAGCAGGGAGATCCCCTCCAGTTTGGATTGAATCCAGCCCTCACCCCAACACCATTCGTGGGTGCCGTCTACACCACCGCTTAGTAGCAGGCGCAGGTAATGTTCCTGGGCAGAGTCCACTTGATGTCTCACTTGGAGTGGGCCAAGACCACTGCTGTAGATGCTGCCTGTCTCAAGTTTGGTGGGCAGGGGCTGGGAAAATTGTTGGGGGCTGAGCCAGGTCTGAAAGGCTTCGGGATACAGCAGACTCCGAGACAGCTCCGTTGCCGTTGCCTCAATTTCGATGCGGAGGTGAATTTGTTGGAAGGTACCGAGCATGGGTGAGGCGATGGGGCGCTCAGGCCCTGATTGTTGTACTTATTATTGAGTATGCCAAACTCCACGACTAAAGCATGGCCGACCTTCCCCTAAACCTTGAGTTGCTGCAAGACACCCTCCAGTGGCAGCCTAGCCCACAACAGCAGCTGCTGTTCCAAAAACTGTACCAAGAGATTTTGGCTGGAAATCAACAGCTTAATCTCACGCGCCTGACAGAACCAGATGAGTTCTGGGAAAAACATCTCTGGGACTCGCTTCGGGGTCTCCAGCCGTGGTTATCCGGATCGCAGCAGGGTAAGCGTGGATTATCTGTCGTTGATATTGGTACCGGGGGAGGATTTCCAGGGGTTCCAGCGGCGATGGTTTTGGCGGATGCGACGGTGATGCTGCTGGACTCAACCCGTAAAAAGGTCAGTTTTCTGACGCAGCTGGCTGCATCCCTGGAGTTGCCGAGCATTCGAACCTTAACGGCGCGGGCCGAGGTTGTGGGGCAACAGAAGCAACAACGCGATCGCTACGATCTCGCCCTTATCAGAGCGGTGGGCCCAGCTACCGTTTGTGCCGAATATTGCCTACCCCTGCTCCAGGTCGGTGGCACTGCTGTTCTTTATCGAGGCCAATGGTCCCCGGAAGAAGAGACAGCCCTGCGGCAAGCAGCCCAGGAGCTTGGTGGCAAACTTGACCATGTTGATGCCTTTGTCACCCCTCTGACGCAGAGCACACGGCACTGTATTCATGTTGTAAAAGTCGCAGAGACACCTGCACAATTTCCACGACCTGTGGGCATTCCAGTCCAGAAGCCCCTGGCCTAGTTCTTGCGTAAGCCAGATTCACTGGCGAAAGGAAATGTGAAGAAATTTGCATCATCTAACGCTAGTATCAGTGCACCTTCGGCAGACCTAGATATCTCACCGCCGACCGAAATAGCCCAAGATCGAAGCAGCACACCGGCCCCCTGAATGAGTAAAGTCCAGCTCCATAAGGCCAGAAAAATTCAAGCGAAAGATGAGGGGCGAGCAGGCACTTGGAAGCCAGTGGCTCCTCAGCCGAAGGCCTCCGGCATGGTCGATGAGTTGACCGCCCAGATCTACCTGCTAATGGGAGTTGTGGGCTTGATGTGGGTGCTCGAAATTTTCGACCAAACCTTGGGGCTCGGGCTGGATAGCCTCGGCATCTTTCCGCGTCATTGGACCGGCTTAAGGGGGCTTGTGTTTGCTCCTTTTTTGCACGGCAATTTTCCTCACTTACTGGCCAATACTGTTCCCTTCTTTTCCTTAGGCTGGCTGGTGATGTTGCGTCGTACTCAGGATTTTTTCTGGGTGACGCTCACGGTGATGTTGCTGGGTGGTTTTGGGACCTGGCTCATTGGCGACTTGTTTCGTGATGGCCCGCCATCCATTCATGTCGGTGCGAGCATCCTTATTTTTGGCTATCTCGGTTTTTTGATGTTGCGGGGCTATTTTGAACGGCGACCCGGCTCTATCTTGCTGTCGGTGATGGTGGTGGTGGTCTATGGCGGTCTCCTCTGGGGCGTTTTACCGGGACAACCCGGTATCTCCTGGGAAGGCCATTTTTCTGGATTCCTCGCCGGTATTTTTGCTGCACGCCTGTTGGCCGATCGACCCAGAAACGTTCGCAGTTACCGCTAGCCAATGGCGTTGGGCGAGTCGTGGAGTTGGGGCTGTAATTTAGAAAGCTGAGGCTTTCGTATAAGTTTTAGGGCTGGGATTATGGCAAGGAACGCGCTGATTTTGGGCTGTGGCTATGTTGGGTCTGCCCTGGCGAAGCATTGGCAGTCTTCGTCAGACCTAGAGGTGACGGTGACCACGACCCGAGAGGAACGGCTTGCAGAGCTAGGGAGTTTGGCCAAGCAAGCGATTGTAGTGGCAGGGCACGAAGAAGAGGCGATGCGATCGCAACTCAAAACAGCCCAAACCCTCATCCTTTCCCTTGGCGCAAAACGCGGCGATTCTTACACCGATACCTATCTCAAAACAGCCCAGACGCTCCAGAAAGCCCTGGTGGACAATGCCAGTGTTCAACAAATCATTTACACCAGCAGCTATGGCGTCTATGGCGATCAGCAAGGCAACTGGGTCACGGAAGAAACCCCAGCCCAGCCCGCGAATGACAACGGCAAAATCTTGCTGGACACTGAACAGCAACTCCTCACCTTGGCCACACCGGCACGCCACGTCTGCGTCTTTCGTCTTGGTGGTATCTATGGACCCGGTCGCGAGTTGGCCCACATCTTCAGATTTGCAGCGGGGAAAATCCGGCCTGGAGACGGTACTAGCCCAGGGAATTGGGTGCATCTAGAGGACATTGTGGGGGCGATCGCCTTTGCAGCGGAACACCGTCTCAATGGTCTGTATAACCTCGTGGACAGCAACCCCACACCCAGCAAACAACTACTGGACTGGGTCTGTGCCCAAGCAAATCTTGCCCCCATCCAATGGGACCCAAGCCAGCCCAGCCAGCGAGGCTACAACGCCAGAGTCTCCAATCAAAAATTGCGCGATGCAGGTTATACCTTCCAGCACCCCAGCGTCATTACTCCTTAAGAAGGACTTACCAGCAAAGACTGACTCGCAAAGCCTGAAGTAGAGAACGTTGAAAGCCATGTTTTTAGTGCTGGAGAAAAAACCTATTGATGGGGCTTAGGGGACATCTGCCCAGTGCTGATGTAAAACGGATCTTAGGGAGCAAAGGCTACGGCCATCTATGGCATCACACGACTCAGGTTATGCATGGAATTTTCAACCTCTTCACCATCTGTCTCTTCAAAATCTGTCTCTTCAGACCCGGCCCCTGCCGCAGCCTCTGCTGCGGCACCGCTTCGAACCAAACTCATTCTCAACTTTGAATTCATCGCATCCCATGCGCTGAGCGTTCGAGAAACCCCGCATAACCATCTCTGGCGCGTCAAAGCCATCATTGCAGGGGAGCCCCAGCAGGGCATGATCCTCAACATGGTAGATGTGCGCCAACAATTCAAAGGTGTCATCGAACAACTGGCCAACTCACACCTCAACGACAACCCGCTCCTGTCGCCATCGGCCGCCCAAACGCCAACGTGTGAAACCCTAGCCGCGCATTTTTATGGGGCCTTTAGCGGAATTATCCAGCGGGATTTCCTGGAACAAAACCCCTCCGTCCAGCTCAGTGCCATCGAGGTCGAACTCTACGAACCGAACGGTCACGAATGGGGGAGCGCCCGCTTGGAGTGGGAGTGAGGCCGTAACAAACGCTCCTTGATGAGCACCAAAAGCAACATTTTGAGATGGCAAAGCACACTTTCATCCAAAATGCACAGTATTTTTCTGGGACATAGTGATCGGCCTAATGGGCTCAACCCATGGCTACCACTCAACTTCAGGCAACCCTGAAACTTTTCTTTAATCCCTTAACCTTCAGTGATAATCTTTAATATGGCAATTTTACCTATTGCGCAGCGGCCAGTCCGCAGCGAGCTGATTCATACCAGATAGGCGTAAGCATGGTCACCACCACAGAGAAGTCGAACGTTGGCTACATCCGCCAGATTATCGGACCGGTTCTCGATGTAGAGTTCCCCTCCGGTAGTCTCCCCAAGATCTACAACGCCATTACCGTCAAAGGTACGAATGAAGTCGGACAAGATGTGTCCGTCACTTGCGAAGTTCAGCAGCTGCTGGGCGACAAGCAGGTCCGCGCCGTCGCCATGAGCTCCACCGATGGACTCGTGCGTGGCATGGAAGCGGTTGATACTGGCGCTGCAATTAAAGTTCCCGTTGGCCCCAAGACCCTGGGACGGATTTTCAACGTTCTCGGCGAGCCTGTGGACGAGATGGGTGAAGTGGGTGCCGAGGAAAGCTCCCCTATTCACCGTCCCGCTCCTGCTCTGGTCGAGTTGGAAACCAAGCCCGCTGTCTTTGAGACCGGCATTAAGGTCATTGACCTCCTGGCTCCCTACCGTCAAGGCGGCAAGATTGGCCTGTTCGGCGGTGCTGGCGTGGGCAAGACCGTGTTGATTCAAGAGCTGATCAACAACATCGCTAAGGAGCACGGTGGTGTATCCGTGTTTGGCGGTGTGGGCGAGCGCACCCGTGAAGGTAACGACCTCTACGAAGAATTTAAAGAGTCCGGCGTCATCAACAAGGACGACATCAGTCAGTCCAAGGTGGCTCTGGTCTACGGTCAGATGAATGAGCCGCCTGGGGCACGCATGCGCGTGGGCCTGTCTGCTCTGACGATGGCTGAGTACTTCCGCGATGTGAATAAGCAGGACGTGCTGCTGTTCGTGGACAATATCTTCCGCTTTGTACAGGCTGGTTCTGAGGTGTCCGCACTTCTGGGTCGTATGCCCTCTGCTGTGGGATATCAGCCCACCCTGGCCACCGAGATGGGTGCTCTGCAAGAGCGTATTACCTCCACCACCGAGGGTTCCATTACCTCGATTCAGGCGGTCTACGTCCCTGCGGATGACTTGACTGACCCTGCTCCTGCCACCACGTTTGCTCACCTAGACGCAACGACGGTGCTTTCCCGTAACTTGGCATCCAAGGGTATCTATCCCGCTGTGGATCCCTTGGACTCCACGTCCACCATGCTCCAGCCCGACATCGTCGGCCGCGACCACTACGACACTGCCCGTGCCGTACAGTCCACGCTGCAGCGCTATAAGGAGCTCCAGGATATTATTGCGATTCTGGGTCTTGACGAGCTGTCTGAGGATGACCGTCAAACGGTTGCCCGCGCTCGCAAGATTGAGAAGTTCCTGTCCCAGCCGTTCTTCGTGGCTGAGATCTTCACTGGCATGAAAGGTCAGTACGTGAAGCTGGACGAAACCATCGCAGCCTTCAAGAAGATTCTGGCTGGCGAAATGGACGAAGTTCCCGAAGGTGCTTTCTACCTGGTGGGTAACCTCGACATGGTTTACGCCAAGGCTGAGAAGATTAAGGCTGAAGGCTAAGTCTAAACGCAAGTGATCTGTAGGGGCGTTGACATGATTCGTTTGTGCAATGCCCCTATGTACGTGGAGCAATACAAATGGCTTTAACAGTGAGAGTCATTGCGCCCGACAAAACCGTTTGGGACGCAGAGGCTGAAGAGGTAATTCTGCCCAGTACCACTGGGCAACTGGGTATCTTGTCGGGTCACGCACCGATTCTGTCGGCGTTGGACACTGGCGTGATGCGGGTTCGTGAAGGCAAGGAGTGGGTGGCGATCGCCCTCTCCGGTGGCTTTGCAGAAGTCGAGTCGAATGAAGTCACCGTACTGGTCAACAGTGCAGAGCGTGGCGATTCCATCGACTTGTCCGCAGCAGAATCTGAGTACAGCGCAGCCCAAAGCCGCATGGAAGCAGCGGCGGCAGGCAGCGACGAGTCCGACAAGATTTCTGCGGCCCAAGCTTTTAAGAAAGCGCGGGCGCGGGTTCAAGCCGCCGGTGGTAAGGCCTAGCGCCTCACTTCCTCGTTCGGGTAAGCAGTTAAAAACGGCATTGCACGCAGCAATGCCGTTTTTTTAGTGGAATGGATTAGAAAAATCCCCGAAGCAAAACGCCTGTTTGCAAGCGCAAACAGGCGTTCCAAGGAACCGAATTCATTGGGAATCCACAATTCGAAAATTGCTTTGGCACATCTGCCAAAAAATCACGAACTACCGGTGAAAACCACTTCGGGAAACTTGCCTTGGGCAGTGGTCATGGGCTTCTTACGGCCCTCTTCCTGCCAGTAGTTGATCACTTCAGTGGCTTTGTTGAGTAGCTCAACACGCTCAATTTCAGAGATCCAGTGCTTCTTCTCCATCTCAGTCTTGAGCTGGTCCCAAGCATCGTTGCGGGGCCAGAAGAAGTATGCCGTTAGGGGACTGGTGCCTTTGCCGACCACTTGGTCCACAGCCAGGGCAACACTGTCGTCCAACCACAGGACTTTCAAAATAAACCGGCTGCTGTTTTCTTCGCTCTCAGACAATGAAGCCTCCAATGCCTAGCCTAAACTTTACACAATTTACAATTCTACAGTCTCGCACCCTAATGTGAAACAGTTGATTGTATGGCATCACACAGACAGTGATATTCGAAGCTGGGTGTAGGTGGAACGGAGGCAGATGGGATGAAAGCGATCGCGGTTTTTGATATTGATGGTGTGGTGCGTGATGTCGGCGGCTCCTATCGACGGGCGATTATGGATACTGTCGAACACTTCACCCAAGGCCAGTATCGCCCCAGCGCCACTGACATCGACCAGCTCAAAACCGAAGGCATCTGGAACAACGACTGGAAGGCCTCCCAGGAATTGGCCTATCGCTATTTTGAGAACCAGGGACAATCCCGTGAGGCTAATCCGCTGGATTACGACGAAATCGTAGACTACTTCCAGATTCGCTATCGCGGCCCGGAGGATGCGCCTTTTAGTGGCTACATCAGCAATGAGCCCCTGTTGATGAGCCAAGCCTATCTGCAAAGCTTGAGCGATGCGGGCATTGGCTGGGGCTTCTTCAGCGGTGCAACCCGAGGTTCAGCGGGGTTTGTCCTGGAAAAACGGTTGGGCCTGACCAATCCGCTGCTGGTGGCGATGGGCGAGGCTCCGGACAAGCCGGAACCCGCAGGATTATTTAGCGCCGCTGAAACCTTGATTAACGGCAGCATCTCGGTACCGGTCATCTATGCCGGAGACACCGTGGCGGACATGTACACCATCCGCCATGCCAAAGAGCAGCGCCCGGAAGGCCAGTGGATCGCCGTCGGTGTGTTGCCACCCCATGTTCAGGAGACAGCGGAACGGGCTGAACAATACACGCAAGTGTTGACCGACGCGGGAGCCGATTGCATTGTTGCCAACATCGAGGAATTGACCCCAGAAAAAATCATCGCATTGATCGCGTAGGGTACCGTTTCTGCGCCGCAAAACGCGCCACCGCCCGAAGTCAACATGAGTCGTAACCCACCCGATGAACCAGAATATTTGATGGAATTACCGGGATTGGATGCAGTTTCGTGGTCCAGTCTGGAGCATGCCTACGGGCATGCTGATGGTATCCCTCAAGATCTCAAATATCTCGTTTCCACAAATGCAGACGATCGCGCCTGCGCCCTAGAAAGCCTATACATCTCGATTTTCCATCAGGGTTCCGTCTACTCTGCGACCAGCACAGCATTGCCCTTCTTAATTCGCATTCTTGCTAATTCTGCGATGCCCAATCGAGAAGAGGTTGCCAAGCTAGTGGCTGAGATCTCCTACAGTGCAAAGCTAAGGACCGTAGAGCAGTACAGGGAGGCTTGGCAACGCACAGCCGACGAATATCTCAGTGGTCTTTGGCAGCCCACACCAAGCGATGAGGTCTTTGTTCGTGAAGTTCAGATCGAGCAAGAACTCCATCAATGCCTCACTGCCTACGAGGATCTTCTGGAGAAACTTCAAGCAGATACAAATAAAGAAGTCGCTCAAGCAGCAAAAATCATAGTGGTCAATCTTGAGGGCAGCCCTGAATCACCGTAGCCGTTTTAGAAGAATCAGCAGGTTTTTAGATCCCGCAGATGGTGATAAACCGCTTCTTCAAGCTTGTTCTGAATCAAACGAGCAAATGCGATCTCGTTGGGATAGTCAAGTCCGATGCTGAACTATTTGGCTCCCCGAAAATATTGCTTGCCGTGGGTGCGATGGAGGGCAATGGTTTGCTGGACTGCTTTGACGGGGGGGAGAGGCGATCGCATCACAATCCAACCGCCAAAACGCTACGCCACATCTCCCGGTCCAACGTGACGAACCAGATAATCCATAATGCGGTCAGTGCGTCGCATATGGGCCTCAAACGTCCCCTTCATATGCTGCATCTCCACAACAATCGTGCGAACCTCCCGCTTGAAATCTTCAATGGCTTGCTCATAGCGTTCCATCTGGTCACCCAAATTTAGAACCATCTGAGTAATTTGGGTGACTTCACCATTGAGCTGACGCTCGATGCCGTCGAGGCGTTCGTCTACCCGAGAAACATCAGCTTTGAGGTCAGATATGTCTTGCTTCAGTTCCTGGCGTAGCTCAACAACATCTTGCTTTAGCTCCTGACGTAGCTCAACAACATCCTGCTTCAGCTCTTGGCGCAGTTCAACAACATCTTGTTTTAGCTCCTGGCGTAGCTCGACAACATCCTGCTTCAGCCCACCGATGGCTTCGGCGTTGCCGCCTACCTGAACAGCTACGGATTGGAGCTGGCCACTGAGGGACGTTAGGAGTGATTCGATTCGATCCAGTTGCTCGCTCATAGGTCTAGTTTAAGCGACATTCAAGATAGGCTTCAACGGCTGAACAAGCCCTGGATTGTTTCTTCATAGACCCAATTCCCTAGGGCCTTTGGGGCGATCGCAACCGCAAATCTAAACCATCCTGACGAATGAGCAGGTCGTGATACACAATCGCCTGCAAAATCTGCCGAAACGGCGTCATCACCATGGAATTTAAAATAACGGCCACGGCGATCGCCGCATATGTCAAAAACGCCCAGGATGCCGCCAGCTCACCCACCCGCAGAATGGCCCAGTAAGCCAATAGCGGCAGCAGCCGCAGCGGCCAAATCACCACATTCGAGAGGAAATTCATTCCCACCAGTCGCCGAGCATGTCCCTGAGTTAAGCTCCGGCAACGCTGCACCACCAATCGCGGCGTCTCAT